>JANOEM010000238.1:0-12351 GCA_031413195.1 Actinomycetes bacterium | reverse complement strand
GTTCAACATCGTTCTCGCACTGGAACTCGACCGGACGCGACCTTGGGCGATCGATTGCGTGGGCCAGCCAGTGACCTCGACCGGTCGCCCGATCCAGTAGTTCGACGCCGTAGAGATCGTCGATCAGGACTCCGACGTCGTTGCGCTCGGCTGCGACCAACGAGAACGCGTCATACAGCAACGTCTTCAACGGAACAATCCGGGAGCGGTCGGCTCCCGCTGCATCGACCATCTCCTCGATCTGCCAGCGGTGATCGATGGCCAACACGTGCAGGTCGGTGCCGGGTGGTGGGCGGACCGCACCGTCCCTGCGAATCACATCGTCCAACCCGTGACCGGGCGTCCGCGCGACGGGAACCGGCATCGGGCAGCCGCCCGTCGCGGCGCTGCGCACGGAGGCATCGATCATTCGCTGCACCGCGAGTCCCTCGTCGAAACCCGGCCCGATGACCTCACCGGCCTGGATCGCGGAGATCCACCCCCGGGTCATCGCGTTCGTAGTTCGGAACACATCGCGGTACGTGTCGTGCACCGTGTCGCGACGGACGTCGCCCCAGATGTCGTCGGGGATCGGCAGGACCTGTGCTCCTCCGCCCGCTCCGGCGCGTACCCCGCGCACTTCTTGCACCGTGTCCCAGTCGCAGGTCGCGTAGATCGTGCCGGCGTCGCCGTGCACTTCGAGGTGGTGGGTCTGACCGAATGGTGTGCCCTCGTGGCACACCGAACTGACCTGCAGCACACCGTATGCCCCCGACGCGTAGCGCACGGTCATCACCGCACTGTCCTCCAACCGTTCGTAGTCGCCCCCATCCGGCCGATCGGCGCGTTGCGTGAATGTGGAACCGACTGCCGACACCGATTGCTCGGGTTCATCGAGCAACCAGCGCGCGAGGTGGATCCAGTGCGATCCGAGGTCACCGATGATCCCGGCCCCGGCTGCAAGGCGGTCAAACCGCCACGAGTACGCCGTGTCGAAACCGAAGTTGGTGTAGTAGCGCGCATTGAGGTGCAACGGCCGGCCGACGAACCCTTGCTCGATGAGACGTTTCACCCACCTGTTGACAGGCATGTAGTGGTAGGTGAACGGAACCATGGTGGTCACGCCAGCAGCGGCAGCGCGTGCCGCCATCGCCGCGGCCTGATCCGCATCGAGAGCAAGGGGCTTCTCGCAGAGCACGCGAATGCCGCGATCCAGCGCAGCCATCGTCAAAGGAAAATGGGTCGCGTTGGCAGTCGCAACAATCACTGCGTCAAGGGCCACATCGTCGAGCATGGCCGTGGGGTCCGTGAACCACTGCGGAATACCCCACGTCGCGGCGAATGCCTCGGTCGTCGCTCTGTCCCGACCGCAGACGGCGATCACCTCCGCATCCGGGTGAGCCGCCAAAGCAGGGAGGTACATCGCATCTGCCCACCAACTCGTCCCGAACACACCGACTCGAACCGTCACGTCGCCAGAGTAGGCCACGACGACGCGACGACGCGCGCCGAAGGGGTACGGTCGGGCTGCGCAGGACGAAGGATCAGCGCTTGGACAAGGGGGTTCCGATGGACGTTCGACGGGTGGTCACGGGTCATTCCGCAGATGGCAAGGCGGTCTTCGCGAGCGACGAGCTCGTCCAGCCGACCACGGTGGCTCTGCTGCCGGGAGCCGAGTTTCATCGACTGTGGGGTGGCGACACCCCTCCGCATTTCCCCGACGATGGTTCGCTGCCCGCGCACAACGCATACTTCCCGCCGGTCGGCGGCTTTCGCTTCGGCTTGTTCACGGTTCCTCCGGAGACCACGGTGTCGGTCGGCGACCTGGACATCGGCGCGGCCTTTACGGAGATGGAGGCCTCGCTGCCAGGCCTGGCCGCGCACATGGAGCCCGACAGCCCCGGGATGCACACGACGGCAACCATCGACTACGAGTTCGTCGTCTCCGGATCGATCGTGCTCGAACTGGATGACGGCGCCGAGGTCGAACTCCATCCCGGCGACACGGTTGTCCAGAATGGCACTCGCCATGCATGGCGCAACCGCGGGTCCGTGCCGTGCCAGATGGTCGTCGTGCTCGTCGGCGCGCCCCACGCCAACGTTGGTTGATGGGCGCAAACGGCAATGCACATCTCGGATGAGGCCCTGAATGCGGTCAGAACCGAGGGCTACGCGGTCATCGAGGGTTTCCTGGCACCGGCCGAACTCGCTGCGGCCCAACGAGGCCTGTTCGATGAGTTCCCCACTCCTCAGGACTACTTCGCCGACCCGGACCGCCATCGTCACCTGGTCAAGAACCAGTTCGCCGGCCTGCGAATCGGACCATTCGACTCGTGGGATCTCACCCGGATCGCGTTCCATCCCGACCTCGTCGACGCGGCCGAACGGTTCTGCGGAACGGAAGACCTCGACCTCTACAAGATCGAGCTGTGGGCCAAGTACAGCGGATCAATCGACTACGACCAGGCCCACCACCGCGACTTCGGCAACCACAGCCTCGTGGTGCCCCGGCGAGACGGACGTTGGCCTCAGCTCACCACATTCATCCTGCTCTCCGACGTTACGGATATCGACGGGCCGACCAAGGTCGTCCCCCGCGCCGTCGGCGACCAGGTGCCAATGATCCCCAATCGTCTCGAACCCGGCGACCTCGTCGATGCCGAAGTCGCGGTCACTGGTCCGGCCGGATCGATCTTTCTGTACACCACCGACGTGCTTCACCGCGCCTCAGCGATGACCGGCGACGGGCGGAGCCGATTCGCTCTCCTCGCCGACTACGCCGCCAGCGGGAACCCGTGGATGGGCAAGACGAGTTGGCCGGGCCTGGCGAATCGGCCGGCGTTCGCCGAACTGTTCGTGAACGCCACGCCCCGAGAGCGAGACCTATTCGGGTTCCCGCGACCCGGCAACGAATACTGGAACGAGCAGACCTTGAGCGACGTCGGAACGAGGTGGCCCGGCATCGACCTCAGCCCGTACGCGATTGAGCACGCCGTAGCGCAAGATCGCTCATGAACTCCGAGAGTCGACGAACGCAGACACCGGTCCGCGAACGCACAGCGCCACCGTCGCTCCGGGCTCAGGCAGACGACCAGCCTGAACACGAGCGGTCACAATCGATCCATCCCCGAGGTCGATCCTCACCAATCCGTCGTGTCCGTAGAACACACGGGAGAGAACCGTTCCGGCGACGGCCCGTCCGGCGCTCGGGATCTCGATCTGTTCTGGCCTGACGACGACACGGACACGCCCGGCACCGGGCAGCCCCGACGAGTCTCGGAGGTCGAGGATACCGAGACCGCAGCGAACGGTCTCACCCTCGACCTCACCGTCCAACACGATCGCCTCGCCGACGAAAGTGGCCAAGTCGAGAGACGCCGGCGCCTCATAGAGCGTCACCGGGTCGGCGCATTGGGCGATTCTTCCGTCAAGCAGAACCGCAACCTGGTCTGCTACCGATAACGCCTCCTGCTGATCATGGGTGACGATCAGCGCAGTCGTGTTGGCACCCTCCAAAGCAGCGAGCACCTCATCGCGGACCTGCGCCCGAAGGCCCGCGTCGAGAGAGGCAAACGGCTCGTCGAGTACGACAATCGACGGCCGAGGCGCAAGTGCCCGGGCGAGTGCAACGCGGTGCTGCTGCCCGCCCGAGAGTTGGTGGGGGCGCATCCTGCGCACTCCGGGAAGACCGACGAGGTCGAGGACGTGATCGATGCGATCATTCCTTTCGCTGTTCCGCGGCAACCCGAAGCCGACGTTGCCTGCGACGTCGAGATGTGGGAACAGGGCACCCTCTTGGGGAACGACGCCGACGCGTCGACGTTCCGGAGGCACGTTCTCGCTCGGTGAGGCCACGGTGGACCCGTCGATCATCACGGTTCCTGCGTCTGGCACCTCAAATCCTGCGATGATCCGCAGCAAGGTGGTCTTGCCGCCCCCGGAGGGTCCGAGAATGGCAGTCACGCTGCCTCGCAGAACGACCAGGTCGATGCCGTCCAGCACCCAATGAGTGCCGAAAGACTTCGTCAGGCCGCACACTTCGAGCGCCGGCTTCACTCGTTCGCCGGCCATCGGAGTCGGCGTCTCAGTCGGAGCGTTCACCGCGCAGGCTCACTGCGGGACGTCACCGCGCCGGTCAGGAGCGCTGTTGGTATGGCACCGAAGATCACGAGCGCGAGAGCATACGGGCCGGCCGCGGCATAGTCGGACACCGAGGTTGCGGCCCACAGTCGGGTCGCAAGAGTTTCGACCCCCGTTGGATGCAGCACGAGAGTGATCGGCAGTTCCTTCATCGTGGTGAGGAACACGAGCGCTGCGCCCACCGCAATCCCCGGCAACGCGAGGGGTGTCGTCACTCGCCAAGCAACCGCCCGCGGTGTACACCCCAGTGAACGCGCAACCTCCTCCACGCGCACGGAAGACAATTCGACTGAGGTTCGAACTGCGGCAACGGCCAAAGGAAGACAAAGCACCACGTATCCGAGAACCAGAAGCGGAGTTTCGAGGTAGAAGGGGCGCAGGATTCGCACACCCACGAACACGAGCGCGATCGCCACCACGATTCCCGGAAGCGCGTGCGCGACGAACGTCGACCGCTCGATCGCCGCTGACGTGCGGCCGCGATAGCGAACGGCGAGAACCCCGACGGGCACCGCGAGGAGCACGACGGCGACCGAAGCGAGAATCGAGAGGCGGAGCGTCTCGAACAGCGCGGCGGCCACCGAGTCCAGACCGACCGACGTCGATTGATAGGCCGTGACCCAGTGCACGACGCGGTAGATCGGGAAGCCCACTCCTGCGCCCAGCACGACTGCGACGAACAGATACGCGACCGGAGTGGCCCGGCCGAGACGTACCGGTGTCGCAGCACGAGCGGTGCCACTGCCCACACGGGCAGTGTCGGCGCGCCCGCGAACGCGTCCCTCGGCAACGACGAGCACGAGCGCGATCAGCACGAGAGTCAGCGCAAGAATCGCTGCCCGGGACGGATTGAAGCCGGCTCGATAGGCGCCGTAGATCACCCACGTGAAGGATTCGTAGCGCATCGCGGCGACAGCCCCGAAATCGCTCAAGACGTACAGGGCCACAAGCAGCGATCCAGCCGTCACCGCCGGTTTGATCTGGCGAAACGTCAGCCCGACCGCGGTGTGAATCCGCCCTCTGCCGAGCGAACGAGCGACCTCTTCCTGAGCCGGGTCGATGTGGCGAAGCGCGGCGGCGGCGGGGAGATAGACGAACGGGTACGAAACAAGGCTGAGGACCAACACGGCTCCGCCGAACCCGGCCAATTGAGGCCGCCACGAGACCCAGGCAAAGGCTGCGAGATATGACGGAATTGCGAGAGGGAGCGCGAGCAGGATTCTGAGGGCCGCCCGGCCAGGGAGATCGCTGCGCACCACCAGCCACGCTGCTGTCACCCCGATCACCGCAGTGATCGCGGTGACCGCGGCACAGAGCGCGAGGCTTCGCAACACCAGGTCGAGCGTTCGCCGACGCCACAACTCATCGACCACCTCAATCAACCCGCGCGACACAGCACGGTCGATCAGATACCAGATCGGTGCAAGGGCAATTACGGCAGCGAGAACTGCCGGCACGGCGATGACTCCTGGCGGTCGTCGTCGACTCGTGTTCGCCCGTGTGGCCGCAACCAAGCCAGTCACCGCGTGAGCAGACCAACGTCGGACAGAAGCTCCTGGGTCGCAGCGATCGTGTCGAGGTCGCCAAGGTCGATCGACGGCGGATCGAGAGAATCGAGCGACGGGAGGCCATCGGCGGTCGGAACACCGGCGCGCAACGGGTATTCGTACGTCGTCTCCGCAAAGAACTTCTGGCCGATCTCGCTGAGCAGGAACTCGACCAGCGCCGCCGATGCAACCGGGTTGTCGCTCGACTTCAAGATGCCGACACCGGCCACATTGACGAGACCACCCGGGTCGCCCGGAGCGACGAACTGGTTCTTGACCACGACCGCATCCGCTCCTTCGGCAGCGATTTTTTCATAGACGTAGTAGTGGTTGACGAGACCAAGAGCGACTTCGCCGATGTTCACTGCGTCGCGTACGGCGCTGTTTTTCTCGAACGGCACGGGATCCTGGGCGGCGAACGCCTCCAGCCATGCACGGGCACCATCTTCGCCGCGTAGCACCCGTAGCCCGGTGACGAATGACTGCCATGACGCGTTTGTCGGGGCAAATCCGATCTTGCCCTTCCACTGCGGTTCGAGTAACTCGTCGATCGTGGTCGGGGGTTCTGGTGCGAGTTCAGGGTTGTAAACGAAGACGCGAGCCCTTCCGCTCGTGCCGATCCAATTTCCGCTTGTCGCGCGATACTCGGCCGGCACGACAGCAAGGACATCGTCGACGAGGGTTGCGAACAGGCCCTCGTTGTCGACGGCACCGAGTGCTCCGGCGTCCTGGGAGAAGAAGACATCCGCGGGTGACGCGTCTCCTTCGGTGAGCAGTTGCGCCGCCAGTTCACCGCTATCGCCGCCGCGGAACTCGACGGTGACTCCTGTGCTCTCGCTGAACTGGTCGAGAAGCGGTTTGACCAGGTCTTCGCTGCGACCCGAGTACACGGTGATCGTGCCACCCACAGCCGGCGCATCGCTCGAACTCGAATTGTCGTCGCTGCCACACGAGGCTGCAAACACACCGAATGCTGCAGCAAACAAGCCGAAACGTACCGTGGCTCTCCGCATCGGAACTCCCTCTCAGACAACCGTCGTGAGCACTCGAGCCCCGCCGGGCGCCGACGTCCTCGCCGGCACGTCGGAGACGATAATACTTCCTACCTCAGCGTGTCAAGTCACCTTAACAGTCGCTGGTTCCTCGGGTCGCAAGCGAGCCCCGGTCGCATCGGCGAGCCTCGTCATCATCTCGAATGTCGCGATCACCGCGGATGCATCGACCATCCAATCCGTCCCGTACCGATCGACGAGGACACTCCGCGCGTCGTCGGAGCGAGCGCCATCCCCAGCGACTACGGCCGCGACGAAGTCCTCCAGATCGCCGACACGCGTCGTCTTCAAACCATCGGCGATCTGATCCTCGGCTGTCGAACTCGGCTCTGCGTCGATGCTCGCACGGAGCATCATCGTATGAGACGTCGTTCAATAGAAACACTCACGAGCCGCGGACAGTCGAGTTGCAACGACCTCCATCTCGGCGCGGGTCAGCGTCCCCCGATTCCAACCTAATTCGTCCATTTCTTCGACGGGGATGTACTGGGCCGCGAGCAGGCGGGCCACGTTCTCCCACTCGGCGGGCACCGCGCTCAGTCCCTGCACGACTGCAGCGTCTCGATCGGCGGGAACGGCGACCGGTACCCAGTTGAGTTCGGCCGATTCGACTACCGGGTGACGCCCGCTCGCCGGGCCGAGTCGCGGCCCGAGTAGTTCGGGTCGATCCATTCCCGCTGCCCGGAAGAACCCGTCGAGTGCAGCCGCGGACACCACCACGCCGACCATCTCGACGAACGCGACCGGGCTGATCCCCTGCTCGACCTGCGACCGGTACCAGTCATCGGTCAACGTCGATGCGTGCCGGGCGATCCGGTAGATGGCGTCGACGACCACATCCGCAAGTACGTCCCCACTCGGCGGCGTTCTGCCTGCAGCGCTCGGCCCAACCCAAGGTGGGAGCGAGTCCTCGTCATCGAAGGCAGCGAACGCGACCGCTGCCATCGCCGTCCGCTCGAGCCCGTTCCATGACGCGCCAGCTGATGCGATGTGCTGCAGAGCCGCCGCCTGCGCGGCGGCAAGGTCGGGGCGTACCCTTGCGGCGAAGCGCGAATCGGACATGACGCGATCATGTCTCCGCACCGGGCAGCCGTCAACTGCCTCGGACCAAGTGCGCGCGAGCGCCTCCGCTACAGTCAGCGCCGATGGAGGACCATCCGTTCGACGCCTATCTCTCGGCACAGCCACAGCCGCAGCAGCGAACTCTCGTCGCCGTTGCAGCGTCGATCCGAACGTTGCTTCCCGGGGCGTTCGAATGCATCAGCTACGGGATGCCCGCATTCCAGGTCGACGGCACCTCTGTCGCCGGGCTCGCGGGTTTCAAGAACCACTGTTCCTACTTCCCGCACAGCGGTGCGGTGCTGGCAAGGATGTCGGCGGATCTGGTCGGCTACGACCACAACGAGGGGACGTTGCGCTTCCCCGTGGACAAACCGCTCCCCAAGGCCCTGCTCCGCAAGCTCGTCATCGAGCGGATGCGATTGGAAGCAGAACGATCCGCCGCGGGCCCGAAGGCGCGAGAGTTCTACGAGAACGGCTACCTCAAGTTCAAGGGAGGTGTCCGCGACGGCCGAACGCACGGCGCGTGGTCCTGGTACCGCAAGGACGGGTCCCTGATGCGAACCGGCCAGTTCAAGCTCGGCGCGCAGGTCGGCACCTGGCGGACCTTCGATCGTGACGCAAACCTCGTCAAGGAGACCCGATTCTGACCGACAGCCTGCAGCCGTGGAGCGTGACAGCGCAGAACCTACCCGAGCACGCGCGCAACCCGATCCACACCGATGCAGGTGCTCGAGCCGCCGGCTTCCCGAGGGCCCTCGTGGCGGGCGTCACGACGTATGCGTATCTCACCCATCCGGTCGTGGTCGCGTGGGGGCTGGACTGGCTCCGCTCCGGCGGTGGCGAGGTGCGCTTCCGCCGTCCGGTTTTCGATCATGACCTGTTGCGCTGTGTGCCTGTCGCTGACCGCGACGAGATGTCCGTCCACGCCATCACAGATCAGCCGGAGCAGCCGCGGGCCGTGTTCCGCGCGCTGCGAAGCGTCGGCCCACCCCCGCCGATGAGATCGGGTGAGGCACTCCTGCATCGTCGCCTCGAACTCCGCGGCGAGTGGGGTTCCGACTACGGGTCCCGGGCCGGCGACGACCTCGGCGTGTTCGAGGCCAACGGACTGGTGCACCCTGCGGTATGGCCCGCACTCGCCAACCACGTTGTGCACGCCGAGGTGGCTCGTGGCAGCTGGATCCACACGCGCAGCATCGTTCGCCACCACGCCACCGCCCTCGCCGGGCGTACCGCCGACGTCTCTGCCGTCGTCGTGCGCCGCTTCGAATCGCACGGCGAGCGAGCGGTGCTGGATGTGCGGATCGAGATCGACGAGATCGTGGTCGCCACGCTGGAGCACGAGGCAATCATCGACCTCCGGACGTGAGGCTCGCGGGCGTCAGTTCGGTGAGCGCGACCCGCGACGTCCGGTAAGGATCCGCCCGACGCTGCCCAGGATGCCGAGACCCGCGCCCGCCATGCAGATCCAGGTGCCAATGCCGACACCGTCAGTCACGCCGACATCGTCGGCGAACAACGGATCGGCAATTACGGCCCGGATCGCGTTCACATAAAGCAACGGAATGGCGAGCGCCAAGAGGCTGCCGATCAATCCCACGATCGTGGCTTTCGGTCGCATCGTGCTCAACACCATCGTCACCGCAGCGAGGAGCAACGGCCACATCAGCGGGAAACTGTCGAGGCTGGCGGGGATCGTGTCCCACAACAGTTGGGTCGGGATCTTGGCGGCGCTCCGCGACATGTCGAAGAAGTCCTCCGGCCCCCACTCGAGGAAGATCGAGATGATCACCGTCACGGCACCCGCAAGGACCAACAGTGCCGTTCCGGACGAAGCAGAACTGGTTGCGGCGGTTGGCGGTGGTGGGTAGGTCGGCCCTGGCGGCGCGAGGCCGGCGCCAGGTGGCGGGAACGGAGTCGACATGTTCTGCAAACTAGCGCTTGCCCGCTCAGCGCCCGAACGGCTTGGTACCAATGCGCTGACGCGGGTCTGCGAGACTTTTCGAAGAGTTCGATGCCAGGGGGCAGCGACGAACGACAGGGATCTGGATGACCACTCAACAGTTCGGCCGGCTCACCGCTGCAGCCTTCGCCGATCTCCTCGACGAACTGAAAGCGCAAGAGCAGCGCCTCGTCACCCACCCCGAGATCGCCAACGACGAGCAGAGCGTCTGCGAGGCGTACCGGTGGCTCTTCTCGATCACTCAGGTAGCCATGGATTGCTTCGTCTGGGGCGACACCGCTGCGCCCCGATTCGTCGACATCGTCGGCGCGACCAAGAAGTGGGGAGGCGACAACTCCGATGCCTTCTACCAACACGCCCTCCTCGATCCTGCCCGTCGCTACCGGGTCACCGGTCGGCGCGGCGACGCTGTCTACCTCTCGCTCACCGTCTACGGCGGGCCCGCCGACGGCCACTACTCCGAACGGATCGTCGGTTCCATCAACGACGCAGATCTGACCTTTGCCGCCGACGGGTCGTTCGAGTTCTGGATCGCCCCCCAACCCATGCCGGGTCCGGGCATCCTCACGGCGCCCGATGCGGTTGTCGGGATCACCCGTGACTACCTGCCCGACCCCGATGTCCAACAGCGCACGACCTGGAGGATCGAAGCCCTCGATCCCGCTCCGGACTACCGGCTGACCGACGTGGATCTCGCCGCGAGGCTGGCGTGTGCGCTCACCTGGGTCCGGGACCAGGCCGCGATCGTGCCGATTCCCATCTCGGAGCATCCCAACACCATCGCCCCGCCCTATCCGGTTCCGACGAAGACATTCGGTTGGGCCGCAGGCGATGCCGCCTACGCGATGGGCAGCTACGAACTCGCCGCGGACGAGGCACTGGTCATCCGGGGGCGCTCACCGGAATGTTCGTTCTGGAACCTCTGTCTGTGGAACCCGTTGCTGCACACCTACAACTACGACCGTGGTCGGGTGACCATCAACGGCGATCAGGCCGTGTACGAGCCGGACGGCTCGTGGGTGGTCATGATCAGTGACCGCGACCCAGGGCATCCCAACTGGGTTTCCACCCAAGGACACCGATCGGGTCGGATCTGGTTGAGGTGGTTCAGGCCGGTCGCGACCCCGGACGAACTGCAGTACGAAGTGGTTCGACTTCCAACCCCGGCCAGTACCGGGCCGGCTTCGTGAGCGCCGATCCGATCGACACGGTGCGATTGTCCGACCTTGCGGATCCCCGGTTCTCGGCGGAGGTCGCGGAGATGATGGCTGCAGCGGCTCCGTTTGCCCCGTCATTGGAACTGTCCACTGCAGCGATCTGCACGCAGGCGTCGGCCGAAGTCGGAATGACCGATTTCGGTGGCGACGAGTCGTTTCGGGACCGAATGTCCACGCTCTTGCACGCCTACGGCAACGATGTCGAACTGTCGCCGATGGGGCACATCTCGATCCACACGCTGTTCACCCAACTCGCCCGCAACCGACTGCTCCTGCAGGACTTGATCACTCGCCAACCGGAGATCCACGAGATCGAGATCAAGGCGCCGATCATCATCGCCGGCCTGCCACGCACGGGCACCACACATCTCCACAACCTGCTCTCAGCAGACCCGGCGCTGCGTTCGCTGCCCTACTGGGAGAGCCTCGAGCCCTTCCCGATGCCGGGCGAAGTCACCGGCCCCGGTGACTCTGATCCGCGGCTGGCCCGAACCCAGATGGGTGTCGACTTCGTCAACGATTCGATGCCCTACTTCAAGCGCATGCACGAGATGACCGTCGATCACGTGCACGAGGAGATCCAACTGTTGGCGATCGACTTCTCGACCATGCTGTTCGAGACCATGGCGCCGATTTCGGCGTGGCGCGATCAGTACCTCGCCACGGATCAGCGCCCTCACTACGAGTACCTCAAGACCGTGTTGCAGGCGCTCACCTTCTTGCGCGGCGGGGATCGGTGGGTGCTCAAGTCACCACAGCACCTCGAGCAGTTCCGCGCCCTGATCTCGGTCTTCCCGGAGGCGACCGTGGTCGTGACGCACCGCGATCCGGTCGCGGTCACGACATCGATGGCAACAATGCTGGCGTACACCTCGCGCCTGCAGTTGGCCGAGGTCGACCCGGTTGCGATCGGTCACTACTGGATGAACCGCCTACACACGATGCTCGGCTCGGCAATGCGCGATCGCCATTTGCTACCGGCCGATCAGAGCATCGATGTTCGCTTCGACACGTTCATGGCCGACGATCTGGCCACGATCGCACAGATCTACGACCTGGCTCGCCAGCCGCTCGACGAGCGCGCCCGACATGGCCACGCGACCTACCTCGCGAACCATCAACGCGACCGGTTCGGCCGGCTGCAGTACGACCTTGCCGACTTCGACATCGACCCGGCGGAGTGCCGTGCGGGCTTCGTCGACTACATCACCCGATTCGGCCTCGACACCTGACACAGCGACACCCCGGTTGGATGATCTGCGTCCCGCCGGATGATTTTCGGTCCGTTGGATGATTGCCGTCCCGCCCGGGCGGGACGGAGATCATCCGTTGGGGAAGAAACCGCCGACGTCGGCGACGAGGTGAGTCGAGTTCGAGTTGAACAGACACAC
>JANOEM010000237.1:0-4310 GCA_031413195.1 Actinomycetes bacterium | reverse complement strand
TAGGCGAGTGGAATGACTGGTCCCGCGATGGTCGACGATGTGGTCGTGTCCGCCCCGATCGCGGCCGGCGAACGGGTGTCCACATCGGCGAGCAACGCCAGGGCGAATCCGACGAAGACGGCAAGCACGACATACCAACGCTGGGTGACAACTCGCGAATCAAGACGATCAGGCGTCTGGGGAGCAGCCGGCGTGTCTTGACGATCGACGTTCACGGCTGACTCCTTTCACCTGATCTGGCCACCTGATCCGGTACAGCACCACGGAGGCTCCGGCCGCCAGAAGAGGTATCGGCCGACGAGCGCGACGCCTTGAGTGATCGCCCTCACGAAATGGCTTTGGTCCCCGGACACCGACCGGCTGTTCACACCGCTGTAACCTTTTGGTGATGCGCGGGCAACGAGTTCTGGTCAGTGGAATGGGCAGCGAGCTCGGCTCGCTGGTCGCTTCGCTGCTCGAGTCAGAACCTTGGGTCGGGCCGCTGGAGGGAATCGACGTCGATCCTCCTCGGCGTCGCCTGCACCGTGCCGTGTTCCATCGCATCAATCCCAGCCAGCGGGCCAAGGTGTTCGACGTGGTCACCAAGTTCAACCCACACGTCGTCATCCACGTGTCGGTATGGGAACCCGATGCGCGCACGAACACCGCATCGGCGCGTCAACTCACCGACGACTCGGCGCTCTCGATCTTGGGTGCGGCGGCGGAGTGTCCAGCGCTCGAACATCTGGTCGTCCGCAGCGCCGCCGAGATCTACGGTCGCTCGCATGGTTCGCTGACCCGGCCGGACGAGACCGCTCCGATCCGCCCTACATCGGAATTCGGCAGAATGGCCGCCCGCATCGAATCGACAGCGAACGACGTCGGCACCCGAATCGGTGTCACTGTCGGGTTCCTGCGCCTCGCCTCAGTTCTCGGCCCCCACGTGCCCAGCCCGCTCGGGCGGTTGCTCAGGCTTCCAGCCGTTCCCTTCAGCCTGCTTGCAGACCCACCCTTTTCTGTCGTGAGAGATGTCGATGCGGCCCACGCCCTGGTCGCTGCCGCCCGAGTCGGGCTCGCACAACCGCTCAACATCGTTGCGCCCGGAGCGATCACTGCCTGGCAGGCGATCCTGCGCGGTCGGCGCGTGCCGATCCCGCTGATCGGGCCCGAGTGGGCAGTTGCACGGCGGCTCAGCCATCTTTTCGGGGCGCCCGTGCCCGAACATGTCGTCGAGACCCTCCATCGAGGCCGCTTGGTCGACGGCGGGCGAGCTCGCGGAGTGCTCGGCGTTGCGCCGGTGACGTCGACACCTGCCGTGATCGACAGTCTCTATGCGTGGCCGTCGGTCGTGCACGTAATCAGCCCGATGGCCAGGCCCGCTCAGCAGGGGGTCGCCTGATGTCGACCGCCGCCATCCACCCCCTCGCTCATTCAGAACCCGCTCATCCAGAACCCGTGCCGGCCGTTTCGCCCGCCTCCTCGTCCGTCGTTTCTTCGATTGCGTCCTCGCTCAACCCAATGATCCCCGTCGGTCGGGTGCTGCGTCTCGTCACGAAGCCGGTCGCCGTAGCATGGCCGAAGTGGGCCGTCGACGAGTGGGGCCGCGACGCACGGCTGGTCGAGATCGTCTCGCCGCTCGCGCATCTCAGATGGGACATCAGTGTCGGTGGCGAGTCGGCGCTGCCCAACGGCGGTGCGTTGATCGTGATCAACACTCGTCGAATGGCGCTGACCCCCATCTCCACCGCACTCGCGCTCAGCAACGCTCTCGATAGGCCGGTGCGATTCGTCGGGCGTCCCGATGTCATTCCGCTCGGACCATTCTTGAGGCGCATCGGCGGCATCCTTGCCGACCCGGACGAAGTCGGTGGGGCGCTTCGCAATGGCGAACTCGTTGTCCTCGGTGCAGCTTCGACCAGCAACCCCCGCCACGCCGGCAAGGTCGACTACGAACTCGTCGCCGCCGCAGTTCGTGAACGGGCCCCCATCTACGTTGCGGCAACGCTCAGCACGATGATCGGCCGAAGCGCCCGAGTCGAGGTCAGTGGCCCGCTGCGGGCCGGCCGGAAACGTAGAGGCCCGCTTGCCGAGGTCGAACTCGCCGAGCAGGCCCAGCGTCGGTTGCAAGAGATGCTCGACGAGATGGGTGGACAACAAACCGGCCTACCCGGTCTCGGCTGGATCGGGGGGGGCTGACCGATGTCCTACGCACGAGCGTCCGACGGCATCCGGCTGCACTACGAGGTCACCGGAAAGCGCCATGGTCCTCCGGTTCTGATGATCCAAGGACTCGGCACCGACAAACACGGATGGGACCTGCAACGAATAGCACTCGCGCCGACATACCGGACGATCGCGCTGGACAACCGTGGCGCGGGCCGCAGCGACAAGCCGTTCGGCACCTACACCCTCGAACAGATGGCCGACGACGCGATCGCAGTCTTGGATGCCGCTGGCATCGACCGGGCCCATGTGATCGGCGCATCGATGGGTGGGGCGATCAGCCAAGTGCTCGCGCTGAAGTATCCGGAACGAGTGCGCTCGTTGACGCTGGCGTGCACGGCGTGCAGGCACCATCCGTGGCGACGGGAGTTGCTCAACGAATGGGCATCCACCGCTAGCGAGCGCGGGATGGGTGCAATGGCGAGCGAAGCAGCTCGTTGGGTGATCGGGCCGCGTTCGTTCCGCCGAGTCTGGCCATTGCTCGGCTGGTTCGGACCGTTGGCGTTCGGTCGCCCCGCGCACGCTTTCGTGGCGCAGGTCCGGGCGATCCTGGCAACCGACGACACCTTGGCCGACGAGTTGCGCAACATGTCGGTCCCGACGCTGATCCTGGTCGGCAACCAGGACATCCTCACTCCACGCGGCGACGCCGAGGAGCTCGCCGAACGGATCAAGGGCTCTGAGCTCGTGGTGATCTCCGGTGCCGCCCACGGGCTGATGATGGAACACGCCTCCACGTTCAATCGCCTGCTGCTCGACTTCCTCGGCCGTTGCGTGAAGGCTGAACGGCTCGAGACACCCTCCGAAGGTGAGGCGACGACCTCAGCCACCTCAGGCGCAAACGCACCCGCCGTATTGCCGGCCGCAAGCGCCGCGTCGTAGGTCGGCGATGCGCGTCGTCGTCGTCGGGGCGGGCCTCGCCGGGTTGAGTGCTGCCGCAGATCTGGTCGACCGAGGGCATCAGGTCACGGTCTTCGACAAGGGTCGCAGTCCTGGCGGACGGATGGCCACACGCCGAATCGGCGGTGCCCGATTCGACCACGGCGCCCAGTTCTTCACGATTCGCAGCGATGTCTTTGCCGAACGAGTTCGACCACATATCGATTCGGGTCTGGTGACCGAATGGTGTCGAGGTTTCACCCCTTCGGCCGACGGGATTGGCGACGGATTTCCGCGGTACGCAGTTCGTGGTGGCATGAACGCACTCACGAAGGAAATGGCGGCTGGACTCGATGTGCGCTGCGAATCGCTGGTGTTTGCGATCCACGCCGGAACAGGTTCCGCCTGGTCGGTGTTGCTGGACGATGGTTCGCCAACAGATGCCGAAGCGGTGGTCGTCACGTGCCCGCTCCCGCAGTCGTACGCGCTGTTGGTGCCGGCAGGCATCGAGCTTGCCGATGGGTTGATCGAGACCAAGTACGACCGCACGATCGCTGCCCTGATCACGCTGTCCGGACCATCGAAGGTCCCGGAGCCCGGTGGCGTCCAGAACCCCACAGAGATGCTCAGCTTCGTCACGGACAACGCGCGCAAAGGCATCAGCGAGATTCCCGCCTTGACGGTCCATGCGAACGCTAATTGGTCCGAGGCCCACTGGGGAGATGACCTCGAAATGATTGCAGGGGCATTGACGTCAGCTGCGGCGGATTTCATCGGAGAGGCGGCTGTACTTGATGTCCAGATCAAGAAGTGGCGGTTCGCGACCCCCCGAACAGCGTGGCCCGAGCCGTGCTGGATGGCTCCCGGCACCGCCGCCCCGTTGGTTCTCGCAGGCGACGCATTCGCGGGACCCAAGGTGGAAGGTGCTGTCCTGTCCGGCATCGCCGCCGCCGCTGCCCTCACAACCTGAGCCAGCACCCTCACAATCCACCAATACAACGTTCATGTCACCACAAGTTGTCGCTTTTCGTACGTTGCGGTGACATGAATCGATTCACAGGATGGTTGTGGATGTGGATGTGGTTGTGGTTGTCGATGCGTTCTCCGCGTTGGCACAGACCACGGCGGTCACCTTCTGCGTAGCAACGTCGATGATCGTCGAACTCGTCGGGCCGAAGTCGCGGATGAACTCGGTGAGCGAGCCGGTTTCCTGGTCGCATCGACGATCG
>JANOEM010000236.1:0-3217 GCA_031413195.1 Actinomycetes bacterium | reverse complement strand
GGCGACCGCGTCCAGTTGTTGATCGACGAACGGATCAAGGTCGCGAGTTTCGCCCAGGCCCCGAAGGAAGCTTTGATCTCACGGTTGCACGACGGCGGTGTGCTGGTGATCCCGTCGATCGGGGCAAAGCGACACGCCGAGAAGGTGCTTGCATGGGGCGTCGACGCGGTCTTGGTGCAAGGCGGCGAGGGTGGGGGCCACACCGGCTCTGTTCCCACCACCATCTTGTTGCCGCAGGTGGTCGATGCCGTTGCCGGTCGAGTCCCGGTGATTGCCGCCGGCGGCTTCTTCGACGGCCGCGGGCTGGTGGCCGCGCTGGCCTACGGCGCCGCCGGGATTGCGATGGGAACCCGGTTCCTGTTGACCAGCGACTCGTCGGTCCCGCAATCCGTCAAGGACTTCTATCTCGCTCGAGGGGTCACCGACACGACCGTCAGCAAGCAGGTCGACGGCGTGCCCCACCGAGTCCTGAACACAGACCTCGTCAATCAGCTCGAGAGTGGGCGCGGCAAACTGCTCGCGCTGCCGCGGGCATCGATCAACGCATTGAAGTTCCGGCGGATGACCGGCACGCCGTTGCGCGAGATGATCACCGAGGGCCTCGCGATGCGTCAGAGCATGGAACTGAGCTGGGCCCAGATGATGATGGCAGCCAACACACCGATGCTGCTCAAGGCCGCATTGGTCGATGGGCGTGTCGACAGCGGGGTGATGGCCAGTGGCCAGGTCGTCGGCGTGATCGACGACCTGCCGACGTGTGCTGAATTGATCGAACGGATCATTGCCGAGGCCGATCAGGTCCTGGAGGGACTGGCCGGATGAGCCGGGTGCCACGGTGACCGCTCAAACCGTCCTTCACGGTGAAGCGCAGGTTCGTGCCGCCGTTGGTTCGCAACTCGGCACGTCGGATTGGATCGAGATCACGCCGCAGCGACTTGCCGACTTCGCACGTGCTACCGGCACGACCGATGGTACGTACCTGGCAATCGGACTCTCGAACATGCTGTTACCGCAGATCGTCGAAGTCACCGGATTTGCGATGGGCATCAACTACGGCACCGACGCAGTCACCTTCGGCCCGACGTTGCAAGCGAGCGACCGCGTTCGAGCCTCAGCGACCCTGGTCGAGGTCACCGAGGTCAAACGCGGCATCCAAACCCGGATGACGATCTCGTTCGAGGTACTTTCGGCTCGATCGAATGACGCTGATCATGCCCAGCCCGGCTGTGTCATCGAGTCGGTGTCGAGATGGTTGGAGTAGGGGAGGAGCTTCCGTGGGAATCTTGCAGATGTTTCGAGTCGACGGCCAGGTCGCGTTCGTCAACGGCGCCGGTCGGGGAATCGGAGCGGCCACGGCATTGGCCCTCGCCGAGGCCGGCGCAGACGTCGCGATCAGGGCGCGCACGTTGTCGCAACTGGAAGAAGTCGCAGCGGGTATTCGTTCCCTCGGTCGGCGGGTCCTGGTTCTGGAGGCCACCGATTCGCCGGGGGACGACGTCGCCGCGCTCGAACGAACCGTTGCCGAACTCGGCTCGCTGAGCATTCTCGTCAACGTTGTCGGAGGGGCGATGCCCGGACCGTTCCTCAAGGGAACCGACGCCAAGCTTAACGAATCCTTCGACTTCAACGTCACCGGACCGATTCGACTCAGTCGTGCCGCAGTGCCGCACATGCTTGCCGGCGGCGGTGGGTCGATCGTCAACATCACGACGGCAATGGCACATCTCGTAGCACGCGGGTTCAGTACCTACGGCACGGTCAAGGCTGCGCTCGATCACGCAACCCGATTGCTCGCTGCCGATCTGGCTCCCCGGATCCGGGTCAACGCAGTCGCTCCGGGGGCGATCCACACTGACTCGCTCGAGGTGATCATGCGCGACCCCGAGATCCGCGCTGCGATCGAGGCAGCGACGCCGATGCGCCGCCTCGGCGTCGCCGACGACATCGCCGCAGCCGTGCTGTACCTGTGCAGCCCCGCCTCGGCATACATGACCGGCAAAATTCTCGATGTCGACGGCGGTATCCAGACGCCGAACTTCCAGATGCCGTTCCCGGATCTGTGAGCGAAGTCGCCGCGCCTCGGGCCTCGACGCCGGCGCCGAAGCGAGATGCCCTGCGTATCTTCAGGCACCGCGATTTCAGCCTGTTCTTCGCAGCGGCATCGATCTCCAACGGCGGCAGTTGGATGCAACTCGTCGCAGTCCAGGCGCTGCTGTTCGACTTGACCGGCAGCGGTTCGTGGCTCGGGTTCTCGACGGTCGCCTCGCTCGTACCGGCGGTGATCCTGACGCCCTACGCAGGGGTGCTGGCCGACCGCGTTTCGCGGCAGGGGATCTTGAAGGTCACGCAGTTCGTGCAGATGGTGATGGCGGTTGCGTTGTGGGGGCTGTACGTCGGCGACATCGTGACGCCATGGTGGATCGTCGCGATCGGGTTCGTCAACGGGGTCGCGACGGGCTTTCAAACTGCAGCATGGCAGTCGTTCGTGCCGCTGCTCGTACCTCCCACCGAGATGTTGCAGGCGGTACGCCTCAACAGCGTTCAATACACCCTCGCCCGTGCGATCGGCCCGGCACTCGGCGGACTGGTCGTCGCGTTCGGGGGTATCGGCGCCGCGATCTTGACCAATGCCGCCACGTATCTGCTCGTCATCGCGACCCTCTTCATTGCTCGACCGCGTACGAATTCGACCGAGGCGCGATCCCAGAAGGTGTGGGACGGCCTCAAAGACGGAGCGCGGTACATCTGGGCCCGTCGCCCTTTGCGGCTGGCGGTGATCCTTGCGTTCGTGGCCAGCACGTTCGGGCAGTCCCTGCAATACATCGCCTCGGCGGTATCCGAACGGGTCTTCGACGGCACGAGCGACGGAAATGCCGGGCTGCTGACAGCGCTCGGGCTCGGAGCGCTTTTCAGTTCGGTGTTCGCGATCGTGCTCGGCGACCGAATCCCTCGTTCGTCGCAGGCGCTCGGCGCGTTCATGCTGTTCGCTGTTGCAATCGCGCTGCTCCCGCTGACCAGTTCGTACCCGGTCGGTCAGCTCGCCTATTTCCTCGCCGGCGTCGCCCACCTGCAGGTCGCGGTGGCGCTGAACACGCTGATCCAGGGCACGGTGCCCGACGAGTTCCGCGGCCGCGCGATGGGCTTCTACCTCCTCGGCATTCTCGCCGGTATCCCGGTTGGCACGCAGTTGCTCGGCTCGCTCGGCGATGCGATCGGC
>JANOEM010000235.1:0-8908 GCA_031413195.1 Actinomycetes bacterium | reverse complement strand
CTTCGTCAACACGGGTGAGGGTTCGGGTGACGTCTCCAGCGACGTTTCCTATCGTGTCGTGGTGGCCAACGGTGTGTTGTCGTATGGTCATCGCCGGGTTGGCACGGCCGATGCGGTAATCCGAACCAGCGTCGAGTCGTTGGTGAAGTTGACCAGCGAGGCGTCGACAATCGACGCTGAACTCGCGGCCACAGCGGTCTCGGGGTTCACGCTGCAGGGTTCACAGGCCGCATTCCAGCGATTCATCGACCTCTTGGACCAGTTCGACCTGTTCTTCCCGATCATCGAACCCTGACCGCGCCTGTTGATCCCCCGACCGACAACCGCGAACTGAATGTCTCAACCGCACACTCTTGTGCGATCGAGGCATTCAGTTCGGCATCGACCGCAGACGAGCCGCCCGGTCGAGCGCGTTGATGATGTCGAGGGTGACCTCGTCCATCCGGTCGAGGTCGCTCCACCACAGTTCGACGATGTCCCATCCCAGCCGCCGCAGACGGCGCTTTCGGCTCGTGTCGTGGCGCTGTGAGGCCGGCGTACCGTGCCATTCCCAACTCTGGCACTCCACACCTACCATCAGCCCCACATCCGCCAGATCCAGTTTCGGCCAACAACTGACCCCGTTCGCCGTAAACCGGCCATTCGTCCACCATTGCAATGCCGTGCCGACTCAACAACTCGCCGGCCAGCCGCTGAAACCAACTGCGCGGCAGTCGTGCCTCTGCCCGATCGTGCAGCAACCGCAGCATCTCCGCCGGTCCCCGAACGCCACGCCCCTTCCAGGCCTCGAACGTAGACCGCAACTCCTTCGCCGACACCCCGTCGCGAAGTGCTGAGTCCAAAGCCTTGACTCGACCGGAATGATTGTCCGTTGCCAGCACGATCAAAGTTACGGCAACCGTGGTCACCCGGATCCCTTCGACGGCCGTGATGTTTGCGATCGTGGATGCGAGCCAGCGTGACCGTCGGACCGCGACATCAGAACGCGCCCGAATCGAGCGACCCATCGGAAGAGCAACCATGATCCGTTCGACCGCCGAGTATCCGTCGAGCCTGTGCAACCTTGCCCCCGCCGCACCCGTCAGGATTGGATGCGCGCCCGGAGCCATCGTCGCGGCGCGGGCCCGGCGGTGCCACGTCTCCGGCGACCCACCGTCGGCAATCACGCCAGGGGCGTACCGAATCCACACACCCCTCTCGATCAGCCGTCGTTGACGGCCAACGCTGACGCCGCACTCGCGGACTTGATGATCGGCAACCAGTCCATGCTGAATGCGCATGAACGCGAGCACGTGATGGAGGTCGGTTTTCAGCGGTTCCATGAATCACTGAGTGCTTCGGACCGCCCACCTGCGGAAACTGAATGTGTCAACCGCACGAAAAGGTGCGATCCATCCATTCAGTTCGGGGGACTCAGTTCGGGGGACTCAGTTCGGGGGGCTCAGTTCGAGGGACTCAGTTCGGCAGGCCAGTGCACGGGGCCCAAGTTCAGGGTGAGAGCCAGGACCGAATCAGGTCCTGGAGACGATCGATGTTGATGCCCTTCGAGGCGCTGACCCACACGATGTCGCCGGGGTCGAGCATGCACCCAGCGGCGAGGTCCTTCTTGCGCGAAGGTTTGCGGTTCGACTTGACCTTGTCGCTCTTGGTTGCGATCACTTGGTGGGGGATCTCGTTCTGGCGCAACCAATCGAGCATCTGGACGTCGAGCTTGGTCGGCCCGATCTCGCCGTCGACCAGCACCATCACCATCTGGAGGCAATCGCGATGGAGCAGGTAGCCCTCGATCATCGCGCCCCACTCGTTCTTGATCCGCCCGGGAACTTTCGCGTAGCCATAACCGGGCAGGTCGACCACGGTGACCCCCGGCGAGACCTCGAAGATGTTGATCAACTGGGTGCGACCCGGCGTCTTGCTGACACGGGCGAGTTGATTGCGATTGGCGAAGGCGTTGATCAAGGATGACTTGCCGACATTCGAGCGACCGACGACGGCGATCTCGCGAGCGGACGGCGGCAGGTCGTCGACGCGGGTCGCGGACTTGACGAACTGCATCGGAATCGGCGGCACGGGGGCGAACCTACTGGACGATCAGTGAGCCGAGCGCCCAAACGGTTGCCACGAGGCCGATCAACGCCATCACGATGCTGCGGCCTTTGGGGGCCGTTGCGAGTTCGCCCTCCTTGGCCTGCGCCGGCGGCTTGACGAGAGCCAACACATTGCCGACAAGCAGCGCGCCTCCCATTGCCAACACCAGGTACTGCAGCAAGTCGTCGCCCAACAGGTTCTCGGCGAGGATCATGGGACTCATTGTGCCGGTCGGACACCGCGGGTGACGATGTCGGACCGAAAAGTGCCAGAATCTCACAATGGGCTTTCATCACGTTGCACTCGCCACCCGTGACACCGCAGCGACGCACGCGTTCTACACCGAGGTGATGGGCTTCGAACTCGTCAAGGTCGTTGCGGCGCCGACTCCTGGTGAGCACGGAGGGTGGAGCAAGCACTTCTTCTATTCGACAGCCGGGTCAGGTGCCGTCGACAGTGGTGACCAGGGAATGATCGCGTTCTGGGAGATCCACGACTCCGAGATCGGCACCGACTTCCCGGTCGACATCAACACGACTGCAGGTCTGCCATGGTGGGTCAACCACGTTGCGTTCGACGCGCCGACGATTGAGGATTTGCATCGCCATCGCGATCGCTGGCGCACCCATGGCCAGCACGTGTTGGAGGTGGATCACGAGTTCTGCATCAGCATCTACATCCGAGACCCGAGTGGCAACATGGTCGAGTTCTGTCACACGACCCGTGCATTCACTCCCGCCGAGATCGAACTGTCGCAGCGAATGCTGCACGACCCCGCCCCGGCGATGAACGGCCATGCCACGGCGATCGTGCACAAGCCGATCCCCGAGCCAGTCAACGCCTGACGGCCAAGGCCAGGGTTCAGATCCCGGTAGCCCCGCCGCCGGTTATGTGAAGCCTGTCGTTCGTTCCCGAACACGTTCGACGAGTGCGACCGGCACCTCGCGTCCGAGCTGATCGACAGTGTCATCGATAGCGGCCTCGACGCAGGCCGCCAGCGACGAAACCATGTCGCGAGCCGCCGCTGATCGCACACCCCACGCTCCAGCCTCGGCGATGAGATCGTCAATGGCGACGGTCAAGATGTCGGTCTTGTCAGCGATGAACAGGCCGAGTTCGGTGTCGACAGCTCGTCGCCCTTGCTGACCGTCGTAGTACGTGGTGCTCATCACGTCGTAGATCGGCGCAAGTGCGACGGTGCCACCACCGTCATGCAGGAACGACAGGTTCTTGCCATGAAGGTCCGCGTTGCCCATCAGGACGCTGAACGTCACCTGGCGGAGAAGATCGGTTGCCGATCCGCCCCACTGAGTAAGCACCTTGGCGATGGCACGCAGGTTCGGCCCTCCGAACGCCTCGTACTTCTCGCGGGTGACCCTTGTCATGATCGAGAGCGCTTGGCATGTGTCTTCTTGGTGGAGCCGCCGGGTCGTTCCGTCCGCACGCTGCTGGCGGTCATATCGCTCGGAGACGAGCACGGTCACTCCATCGAAGTCTGCGACCGACGTTGCGGCGGCGGCGATCCCGGCTCCGTTTGCCAGTGTCATGCAGAACGCCTCGTTCGCAACGGAGTGCTCAAGACCAATGATGGAGGGTTTGAGGATGTGCGTTGACGGGTGCCAAGCATCCGGTGAACACCACATGCCGTGGTATCTGGTGAGCAACAGCTTTGGTTGGACGCCGGGCAGTGAGGCGCGAATCGTGCCGGTGACACCCAACGGATGCACCGGTAGGGCTCGAAGTCGCTGCGCGATTTCGATGTCGTCGAGCACCTCGAGTGGTTGTTGTTGTGGTTCATCGTCGGGTACCTCGCCGACGGGGAGTATGACGAGCGCGCCGGCACAGTCTCGGCCGAGCTGGGCGAGAAGTCCGAAGTCGTCGTTGGCTGCGAGGTCGAAGTCGTAGGCGATCATCTGCCGCGCTTCGCCTTCGGGGAGAAGACCCTGAAAGAACGGCCTGACCACCTTGTCGGGGTACGAGTTTGCCGACATCGGCATTGCGACCGAGACGAGTGGTACGCCCAGCTGGGCGGCACCCTTGCGGTACGTCAAAGTCAATCTGCGCCGCGACTCGTTGATCGTTGCGATGTGCTGACCATGCATCCACACCTGCAGAGTGGTCATTTGGAACGTTCTCGAATCACGATCTCCACGTCCAGGGCTGACAGGGTCCGTACGATCCGGTCGAGTGCCTCTGTGGTCGCGCCGGACTCCAACTCGGACAGGTACGAACGGTGGAAGCCGACCAAGTCGGCGAGCGCCTGCTGTGAAATGTCGCGACGCAGGCGAAATTCGCGAATGGACCGACCCAGCGATTGCGGTCCCACCAC
This sequence comes from Actinomycetes bacterium, assembly GCA_031413195.1. GTDB lineage: Bacteria > Actinomycetota > Acidimicrobiia > Acidimicrobiales > Ilumatobacteraceae > WLMZ01. The sequence continues at coordinate 4,491 of JANOEM010000235.1, read as the reverse complement.
CAGGTACTCGTCGAGATTTCCGGACATGACTACATCTTATCGTTTGTCGAGATTTGTCGACATCATGCTCTCCCGTTGCAATGTCGGGATATGCGGCAGATCCCTACAACGGTCACACGCCTCGTGCCATGTTGTCGAAGCGTGTATACGCGCCCAGGAACGCGACGCGCTTCATGCCGATCGGGCCGGATCGGTGTTTGGCGATGATGATCTCGGCCGAGCCCTTGTCGGGTGACTCGGAGTTGTAGACCTCGTCTCGATACAGGAACATCACCACGTCTGCATCCTGTTCGAGTGACCCGGATTCACGCAGGTCGGCGAGCATCGGGCGCTTGTCGCCGCGGCTCTCGAGGTTGCGGGACAACTGGCTCAGCGCGACGATCGGGATGCAGAGTTCGCGGGCGAGTACCTTCAGGCCACGGCTGATCTCGCTGACCTCGAGCTGGCGGTTCTCGCTGCCGTTTCCGCTCATCAGTTGCAGGTAGTCGATCACGATCAAGCCGAGACCCTCACGTGCCTTCAACCGGCGAGCCTTGGCCCTGATCTCCATCACGGTGACCCGCGGGTTGTCGTCGAGGTAGAGCGGCACTTCGAGCCGACCGACCGCTCTTCCGAGCTTGGTCCAATCGTTCTCGGTCAGCCGGCCATTGCGCAGCTTGGCCGAGTCGACTCTGGCCTCACTGCTCAGGATTCTCTGGGTGAGCTCGGCGTGGCCCATTTCGAGCGAGAACACCAGGACAGGAACCCGTGCGACTTGGGCGGCATGGACGGCGAGCCCCAACCCGAACGCAGTGTTGTGCACGAACACGTCGGCAGCGATGAAGTTGTGGGTGCCGGGGACGTTGAAGTCGTACACCTGCTGCATACCACACGGCTCGATCTCGACGACTTCATCCCAGGTCACGTCTGGCGAGGCCCACCAGCGGAGCACATCACTGTTCAACGCCTCTGCCAACGCAGCAATGGTCTCGCGTCGTGGCGCCTTGCGGTACGGGTGCCAGTTCAGCAGAGCCGACTGCCCGGCCATCCGGTTGATCTCGGTCCAGGTGTGCTCACCCTTTTCCTTGACGACGTCGTCCCAGACCTCGAGCGGCAACGTGTCGGCCATTGCTCCCCCATTGGGCGACGACGTGATCTCGAAAGTCGCCGCAGCACCGATCCGGCCGTGATTCCAATGCGTGGTGCGGTGTGGCCGTTGACCGAGTCGAAGCAGGAGATGGGCGACATCGACACTGATCTGTTCACACGTCGTGACATAGGAGCCGCCGGAAACTCCGAGCGCCTCGAGGAACCTGCCGAGGCATCGCTCGGTCAAGGTGAACACTTCGGGCTGCACCCCACCGAGTTCCTCGGCTCGATCAGCCAACGCGCAGATCTCGTCGTCGCCGAGTTGATGCCAGCCGAACACCGGGATCGACGACGGGACCGCGACCCGGGTACCGACGACGATGTCATCGAGTGGCTTCCATCCCTGACCCGTCAGCAACGGATGGGCCGCAGTCAGCCTCACCACTCGACCGGACTGAGTGGTCACCTCGAACACCGGTTTCGCGCCGTCGTCGTAGAACTGCGCGAACGGCGTGGTCTCGATCGTCCCGTGCCCATCGAGCGTGAGGCAGTTGACAGCGTGACCAGCGATTCCCAGGCGATACCACTCCTGTGCCGTACGTACGGCTCCTGAGTCAGGGCAGACCATTGGTGTGTCCCAGGCAACACACTTGCCCATTGCGGGGCGAGCGCCGACGATGTTGAGCGTGCTCGGCTGCAAACCCGACAACAGATCGTCGAGATCGTGGTACCCGGTGGCGAGCCCGGTGATCGAGTTGCCCCGCTCGTAGGTCTCCTGAAGCGCATCCATCGCGAGCGGCATCAAGTCACCGAGTGGTTGGATGGAATCGACGACCCGGTCCTCGGCGACTTCGAACACCTTGGTCTCGGCTTCATCGAGTGCCTTGGCCACGTCGTCAGGCTCGTTGTATGCCAGTTCAGCGATCTCCGAGGCAACACCGATCAGCCTCCGCAGCACCGCCGTGTCCTGGACGATCTTTGCGTACCGAGCAACATTGGAGATCGCCGGAGTTGCGTTCTGCAGCTCGAGCAGCATCTCCGCTCCGCCGATCTCCTCCAACAGACCGGCCCTGCGAATCTCATCCGCCACCGTGACTGCATCGATGGGATTGCCCGTTGCGTTCAGTCCGCGGATCGCGTCGTAGACGTACTGGTGAGCCGGCTTGTAGAAATCCGAGACCGACAAGCCCATCTCGGCCGCCGTGCCAACGGCGTCGCGTGACAGCAGCAAGGCTCCCAGCAGTGACTCCTCGGCGTTGAGGTTGTGTGGCGGCACACGACTGTCACCACGGCGGATGGGACGCGGGCGATCACGCTGGTTTTCGAAGTTGGACATGTGCCATTCACCTTTCCGCGTCGAGCCTGTGTATCGCTAGGGGAACAAAGCTGTGATCTTGTTGTGACGTTGTTGTGGACGCGCTGTGGACGCGAGGGTTGAGACAGCATCGAGCGCCGCGCAGAAACAGCGCTGCCCCGCCAACATCTCGGCGGGGCAGCCACTTTGGTGTCAGGAGCCGAAGCTCCGGACTCGACGGCGGATCAGGCCTTGACGACCTCGATCGTGAATGGGAATTCGACGTCGCTATGCAGTTTTGCAGTCACGCTGTATTGGCCCAGGGTCTTGATCGAGTCCGGCATGATCAGCTTGCGCCGATCCAGTTCGATGCTGGCTTGCGCCTTCACGGCAGCGGCAACGTCGGAAGACGTAACCGAACCATACAGACGGTCACCTGCACCGGACTTGGCGGTGATCGTGATCACCTTGGCAACCAACGACTTGGCGATGGTCTGTGCGCTGTCACGATCTGCCGCGTCGCGCAGGTCACGCGCCCGGCGCATCGCGCCAGCCTGGTTGACGGCACCATCGGTGGCCACCATTGCCAGACCGTGGGGAAGCAGGTGGTTGCGGGCATGGCCATCGGCGACCTCGACGATGTCGCCACGCTTGCCGAGACTCTTGTGGTCTGCACGAAGAATGATCTTCATCTCAGCCCTCCGCGCCTTCGGTGTCAGTATCGGTTGCGGTGTCGGTGGCGCCTTCGGCGTCGACATCTTCGGTGACCTCGTCGGTGCGCTCTGCAGCGTCACGACGCGGGCCCCGCTCGCCATCGCGTGGCGGACGGCCGGGACGGGTATTGGACACGCGCTTGGTGTACGGCAACAGGGCCATCTCACGTGAGTTCTTGATCGCATTGGCGATCTCGCGCTGCTGCTGCACAGAGTTACCCGTGACGCGGCGGTTGCGGATCTTGGAGCGGTCGCTCACGAAGCGGGTGAGAAGATTGACGTCTTTGTAGTCGACATATTCGATCTTGTCGGTGACGAGGACGCTGGTCTTCTTCTTGAACTTCTTCGGATTGGTATCGCGCGGTGCCCGCGCCTTGTTCTTTTTGCTGGTCATCTCTTATCCACTTTTCTCGAAATACTCAGAACGGTTCTTCATCGCCGTACACGGGATCGGGGGCACGGTTGCCACCGGCATTACCACCGGCATTACCGCCGCCGGAACTGCCACCGGAGTTGCCGCCACCGGAGTAGCCACCACCCTGGTTGCCGCCACCGGCGGAATCACTGCGCTGGGTCTTTTCGACCTGAGCGGTCGCCCAGCGCAGGCTGGGTCCGATCTCGTCGGCGATGATCTCGACGACGCTGCGCTTCTCGCCCTGCTGGGTGTCGTAGGACCGCTGTTGAAGCCGGCCGGTGACGATCACCCGCATGCCCTTGGTGAGCGATGCTGCGGCGTTCTCGCCGAGCGTGCCCCAGGCGGTGACGTTGAAGAACGACGCCTCCTCGACCCACTCGTTGTTGCGCTGGTAGCGGTAGTTGACCGCGACGCCGATCGTCGCGACCCCGCGCCCACCCTGGGTGAACCGCAGTTCAGGATCGCGGGTGAGGGTGCCGGTGATGGTGACGGTGCTATCTGCCATGGTGTTTCCCCTAACGGGTACGGCGGCCGGATCAGGCCGCGGTGCCTACCATGCCGCGGCGCTCGGCCTCGGCATCAGGAAGGCGGAGGAGCTTGTGGCGGACGACTTCGTCCGCGAGACGGAGCTGACGCTCGAAGTCGTCGAGTGCGCCACCGGGTGCCAACAGGTTGAACACTGCGTAGTAGCCGTGCTCTTTCTTGTTGATCGGATAGGCGTACTGGCGGCGACCCCACCAATCGGGCTTGCCGTGAACGGTCCCGCCCGCTTTGGTGATGCTGTCGGAGACCGACTTCACCCAGGCCTGTGCGGCCGTGTCGTCGAGATCACCATCAAGGATGATCATGAATTCGTAAGCACGCTGCATGCGTGTGGAACCTCCCTTCGGACCCGGACGCTTCCTACAGCGGCTCGGGGCCCCGCAATCGGGGCAGGGTGAATATGACCGGGCGAGTGTAGCGGCGAATCGGTTGCCATGGGCCAAGAGTCTCAGATGGGT
>JANOEM010000234.1:0-3210 GCA_031413195.1 Actinomycetes bacterium | reverse complement strand
GGTGCCCGGCGTGACCAACGCGATGCTCGGGACGATCGTCGATCAGATCTACGTCGCGCACCCTTCGGCGATGAATGCGTTTCCGGGCCGCGCGCCCGTCGTTACTGGTCCACGGCCTCGACCCTTGCTGTGTTGACCGATGCCGGCCAGCTCCATCGAGTACTCGGCAACGTGATCCCGAGTGACAAGGCGACCGCGTTGCAGAACGTGGTCCTACTCGCACCTTCGGAACGAGTGCTGCTATTGCTCTGTCCTCCCGACCCGATGGACGACCTCTTCCTTGCGACCTCATTCGGCACGATCAAGCGAATCGGCGGCTCCGACCTGGCGGGCGGAGACCGAAAGGGCGGCATCTCGATCATCAAGCTCGAAGACGACGAACGGGTGGTTGCGGCGTTTCCGTCGCCGCACCCGGGCGTGCCCGTCGCACTCGTCACCGCCCAGGGCCAGATCATCCGATTCATCCCCGACGACGTTCGCACGATGGGTCGCACAGCTGCCGGGGTGCGGGGCATCAGGTTGGCCAGCGGGGATCGCGTCGTCGCTGCAACGACTGCTCCCGAAGGAGTGGAGCTGACCGTATTCCACGACCGCGGCTCCGCCAAACGTGTCCCCGCTGACTCGATCTTCGTGCAGGGTCGGGCCGGCAAGGGGGTCAGGCTCACCGTTGTCGGTGGTCGACACGGCGAGGTCGTCGCCGTCTCGAACAGCATGGTGACCGAGATCATCGGCAGCTCCGCCGATGGAGAACTGCTGAACGTGACCCGGAGTTCGATCGCGTTGCTGAGCCGGGAAGCCGCTCCCGCGAAGATCCGTGCCTTCGACGGCGTGCTCGCCACGCTGCTCAACGACCCCACGACATGGCCACCCGCGCCGATCGCCAGGCCCGGCTCGGCCGTACCGGCCGGCGCCCAACCTCGGCTCCCCCTCGACCCTGATTGAATCGCGTAGAGAAAGGCAGGACCAGATGACCAGCTACGAAGTTGCCGAAGTAGAAGCAGCATGGGCCGAATTCCAGCTACGCGGCGTCCAGAACGAGGACTGGCCGGCGTGGTCGAGAATGTTCACCGACGATGCCCGCTACGAAGAACACAACCTCGGGGTATTCCAAGGGCAGGCCGCGATCGAGAACTTCATCGTGCCGACGATGAAGGAGTATCCGTCGATGACGCTCTGGATCGAATGGGCCGCGATCGACGGGGACCGAGTTGCCTTCTACATCTGGAACAACCTGCCCGACCCAACCGGTACCGGACGACGCTTCGGTTTCCCGAACACGACGTTCCTGCAGTACGGCGGCAACGGCAAGTTCTGCTTCGAGGCGGACTACTACAACCCCGCCGGTGCCGAACGCGTCTTCGGTGACTGGCTGACAGCGGGCGGCCGCAAACACACACCCCAGGACCACAGCCTTCGCGGCATCGCGGACTGGGCGCCCGACGTGCCGACACCTGCGTTTTCGCGCGACGAGGTCGAGTCTGAGTTCCTGCGGTACCGCGAGCGGGGTCGGATAGCCGTGACTACAGGCGACTGGGACCAGTGGGCGGATCAGTTCACCGAGAACGCCCGATATCGCGAACATCACTATGGGTGTTTCACAGGTCAGGAGCAGATCCGCGCCTGGATCACGTCGGTGATGCAACCGTTCCCGACGATGACTTTCCCGGTCAAGTGGTCGACGATCGACGGCAACCGCGTCAACGCCTTGATTCCGAACATCCTCCCGCCGCCCCCCGGCGACGCGGACGGCTACTACGGCTTCGACGTGCACGTGATCTTGCACTATGCGGGTAGTGGCATGTGGAGCTACGAAGAGGATGTCTACTCACCGCGCGAGGCCGGCGATGTGGTCAAACGCTGGCTCGCCGCCGGAGGCACGATCAACTGAGTGGACCCGCTTGGAACGATTCATTCGTGCTGGTGAAGTGACGCATCCTCGCGGGCCTGTTCAAGGGTTCGATGAAGGGCCGCACGATGTACGTGATCCCTTTCAGCATGGGTCCGCTCCGTTCGCCGATCGCTCAGATCGGTGTCGAGATCAGCGACTCGGCCTCTGTCGCGGCGAACATGAAGATCATGACCCGTATGGGATCAGCTGTGCTGGACGTGCTCGGAGAGTCGGACCAGAAAGCCGCGCATCCGAACTCGAGGTTCACCGCTCCCGCCATCCAGAACCCTGTTGTGGATCCTGAGTGGGACAACCCGGCGGGTGTCAAGATCAGTGCGTTCGTATTCGGCGGCCGCCGTTCAGGCACGATGCCGCTGGTGCATCAGTCGTTCAACTGGGCCCACGGTGTGTACCTCGCGGCCACGATGGGTTCCGAGACGACCGCTGCAGCATTCGGCGAACAGGGTGTCGTGCGTCGCGACCCTTTCGCCAGGCACGAACCCAAGGCCACGCAAACGGTCTCGAAAGCCCGATTGGATGGATGCCGCGTTTCCACGATCTCGACTGGACGGGTCTCGAAGACTTCTCCGAAGCCGACTACCTCCACGCCATGTCCATCGACCGCGACGACTGGGACAAGGAGATCCTGTCCCACGACGAGCTGTTCATCAGACTCAACGACCGCTTCCCCAAAGAGATGATGGCCATCCGCGACCTGACCCTCTCGGCACTGTGGCGCTCACCGCAGCACTGGGAGATGAACCCCGATCCGACCTGACGCCGAGCCGAGCAGGAGTGGTGGTCGTGCTGATCTGTTGGCGATTTCGCGCGAGTGTCATCGGGTGCCTTCGAGGTGACGTCGTCGTCGGCGCGGCCGATCGCATTTGTTGGACATACCTCGCGTACCGTTATCAGTGCACCCATCGCGGCGAAACAGAGGGGGGTCTGTAGTGGACGACCGACAACGGACTGCGGTGATCGGGGCTGGGGCATGGGGAACCGCTCTTGCACGGCTCCTTACCGACCAAGGTGCGCCGACTTTGATCTGGGCGCGTGAGCCGGAAGTGGTCGATGACATTCGGACCATCCACGAGAACCGGACTTTCCTTGGTGGTATCGATCTCGGACCCGACCTCGAGGCGACCGGTGACCTTGACGAGGCGTTCGCGCGGTCAGACATCATCGTGAACGCCGTCCCCACCCAACACATGAGATCAGTCCTGCAAGGTGCTGGTGGCGCACTGCGCGAGACCGAACTCGTCACGCCCTGTGGCGGATGGGCACCGACCTGAAAGACCCGAAGAAGGTGATGGGCGGGATGA
>JANOEM010000233.1:0-3103 GCA_031413195.1 Actinomycetes bacterium | reverse complement strand
TCCTCGTCGGGCGATCGATACCTCAGCGGCTCTCCTCCCACGATCCGAAGCGTACGGAACAGGAATCCGTACGCTCGGGCACTCGATAACGCTCCGCATATTCACTGTTCCTTCAAGCACGACCGCGCCGCATCGCGGCCCCAGTGCGGCGCCACAGAATCACGCCTTCGATGGGGCGTGTGATCCTGCTGAGAGTGCTGATGAGATGAGCGCGGTCGTGATTCCGGCGACGGCATGGAGTGGCTCGATTGAGCGTTTGGTTCGGCAGAGGACGAAGGCTCCCTCGGTCATGATGACGAAGAGGGTCGCGAGATCGTGCGCATCGCCTTGTCGGACTCCACTGCGGACGAGGAAGTCGGTGGCCGCCTCAACCCAACTATCGAACGCGGCTTCGGCTGCCCGGCGAATCGGCTCGCTCGTGCTGGCAACCTCTCGAGCGATCGTTCCGATCGGACAGGGATCAATGAAGTCGGTCTCGACGAGCACCTCGCCGGCTTGGTCGAAGAAGTGCGGGAACGCCGAAGCCGGATCGTTGGCCTCGGCGACGATCAATTCGAACAGCTGCCGGTACACGGAGCCGGTGCTTTCGATCACGGCGACTGCAAGCGCCTCCTTGCCGCCAGGGAAGAAGTGATAAATGGATCCGATCGTTGCCGGAGCCGCCTTGGACACCTGGTTCAACGAGGTCCCGTTGTAGCCATGGCGGCGGAACAGTTCGTTGGTCGCGGTGACGATTCGCTGTCGAGTGTCGCTGACCACCAGCTCACTCTAGAACTAGCGTTCTAGCATGAGTAGAAATTGAGCTAGAGTGATCGTTCTAGCTGCTGAGGAGCACCGATGTACAAGGCCACCGTGCGAGCGCTGATGCGACACAGCATCAAGAAGCTGAACTCCGGCGACTATTCGATGATGCTCAAGATGGCGAGCCCTGACTTCGCACTGGCATTCCCGGGCGACAGCTCGTGGGCAACCATGTTCCGGCCCGCACGCGCTGGACGTAAACAGCACATCACGCACCAAGGGATCGAAGAGGCCACCGCATTCGCCGAGCGCTTCGTCAACGAGGGCATCCAGTTCGAGATTGAGGACATCCTCGTCAACGGCGGACCCTGGAACACCCGAATCGCGCTGCGTGTGCACGACTTCGTTGCGGCCGCTGACGGAAGCGAGGACACCTACAACAATCGAGCCGTCCTGTTCCTCGAGATCCGCTGGGGCCGACTCATCCGGTGGGAAGACTACGAAGACACCCAACGCATCACCGCCTGGGACACTCGACACACGGAGCCGTCGCACAACACCTGACGTTCGAAGTCGCACACTTCCACATGCAGAATGTCCAGTCATCCGAACGGCGACGCCGCGACGGCCGAACACCCGTCCGTGATCTGTCGTTCAAGGCCCATGAAGATCCTCGGTTCAGAGTCTTCGCAGGGCGAACGAAACGCCGCAACGGCAGCGACACTGACGCCATGAGTGACCTGTGGGACGAGACTGACGATGGCGATGTCTCACCGATCTGCACTGCGTGCGGCGTGAGCGCACTGCCACCTGAGGCTCCCGGCGAGCCATCGATGTGCGAGAACCCCAACTGCCCAGCATTCGGCGAGCTGATGAGCCGATGATCATCGAAACTTCCTCCGGCACATGATTGCCGACTGGACGTTCGACCGAGAGGCGACATGGAGGCTGTGCTTCGGCTGGAACTTCCCGCCGACATCGTCGACCCGTGGCCGGCAGGGCACCTCGACCGCTTCACATCACCCACGGTTGCATCCTGTTCGCCGCCGTGAGGCCGAAACCCTGACGACCGGCGAGGGCGCTCTATAACGAACGCACATAGTCACGACACGACCGAGGCTCGACGCGCCGCATCACGGCCCAAGCGTGGCGCCGCACTTTCACCGGCATAACACCCCAAGTGGAGCGCTCGGGAACCCGGTCTGAGTCCCGACGAACTCGAAATTGCGCCCGCCCGTCAGGGGTCGAACTCGCGGAGTGCATCCTCGAGTTCGGTGACAGCGCTGGCGGCGCGCCAGAGCTGATCTTCGGGGCTGGTGTGGCTGCGGTTGTTTCGCCGCCAGTCGTGGTCCCAGTACTGGTCGAGGATGGATCGCAGGTGCGCCTTGGAGACTTCGAGTTCAACGCCGACCTGTTCGACGAGTTCGGCTCGGTCGGGCTCGATCACATCGGAGACCACCCCTGATCGCAGTTCGTCGATGAGGCCACTCTCGATGCCGGTCGACGCGGGCCAGAACCGGGCGACCCGCTGATTGCGGTACGTCCATGCCGGCCAGGCGGTGGGTCTGTATGTCCACCACATCGGTCGCTTGCCGAGGCGGAGCTGTTCGCCGACCCACTCGGCGGTTGGATGGACCGCGAGCCAGGGAAGTTCGTCGGGAGGAAGGTCGATCATCAACACGACCGTGCCATGGTCGATCTCGTCGGATGACTCGAGCAGTGCGCCTGCGACCCACATCTCGGTGAGCGGCCAACCGGTCGCAGTCCGGCTCCCTTGCGACTGCTCGGTGGCGACCTTGGCCATCTCCACCAGGTGACGGATCGCGGTGGTGCGCTTCACACCACCAGTGTGGCCGACACCAGCACGGTGATGGCGCTGCAGACAGCCACGACCGCACCGCAACCGTGGGTAATCTTGTGCTGTACTTCGGCGACGATTCGACTGCTGCGCTGCGGACCTTCGTGCCCACGGATTGCCCACGAACGAGTCAATACTGACCGATACGAGACACCACCAATCAGCACGAGAAATCGCGTCGTACCTGATCAGAGCACACGAAACGGAACAGGTCGATACCAGGCGGACGGCCCTGGTGGGTTTTGTAATCATGAGGTGGCGAGTTCGATCCTCGCACCCGGCTCCAGTGACGTTCGAACGACGAGATTCAGGTGCAACAGGTCCACGGAGTTCTCATCGCTCGGCATGGCGAGATGTCTCGCCGGGTCGCTCATTCGTCGTCGAGGGTGATCTCACGGACGCGTGCAAGTAAGACCTCGAGCGCCGGGCGGTTGAGACCTCCCTCTGGGATGATTACGTCGGCATGACGTTTGCTCGGCTCGATGAAGCGCTCATGAGCCGGCC
>JANOEM010000232.1:0-9031 GCA_031413195.1 Actinomycetes bacterium | reverse complement strand
GCGGTGGCGCGGAGCGCAGCGGCGCGGGCGCGAAAGTTGTCGGCTGTAGCGGGTGCCGGTGACATGCTGTCCTCCTCGCCGTACTGAGTGCTGCGAGGGCACGAATCGGGAAAACTACGAATCGGGAAATCTCAGGTTCCGGCAGCGGTGATCAGGTGCCTGACGACGATGTGATGGGGGAGACCTGTCTCGGCTTCGATGAACCCGCTGCCGATCACCGAACAGCCGTGCCGCGCGTAGAAGCCGAGCGCTGTGTCTCGCGCCCTGGCCCAGAGCAGATCGAACCCAGCGGCCGTGCACCGCGAGACGCCGGCTTCGAACATCAAGCCTCCGACTCCTGTGCCCTGTAGGTGGGCGGAAGTGGCCATCCCGCGCAACTGGATCGCGTCGGATTGCGGGATCTCGGTACAGGGGCGAGGGATCCAAGTCGATACTGCGATGATGACTTGGTCGGCGTCGCTGACACCGAGATGGAACGCGCCCGAATGGCTGTCCTCGGGGAACGTCACTGACCGATCCGGATCGCCGTCGCGCAGAACCGCTCGCCGCAACGCGTGGGTGTCGAATTCGCTGATTTCGAGAACGCGCATCACGTGCCGCCAGTCGTCGGGATCGTGCGCGGCGAACCCCTCTCTCGGGCCGATTCGTACATTGCGTCGACGACTCGATGCGCGTGCACGGCGGTGTTCAGATCCGGCCAGGCGGGGCGGCCCTCGGCAACAGCCCGAACGAACTCGCCGTCGGGATTGAGGCTTCCATCGACGAGACGCTCGGCCGCGGTGACCAGGTCCGAGCCATCGAGGCATAGTGGTTCGCCGCCGATGACGTCGCCAGTGTTCGTCCAACTGACCGGACCGAACCAATCGTCACCTTCGATCACGATGTAGCGCCGCTCGCAGAAGATCTCGACGCGGCGCAGACTCGGCCGAGCGAGGTTGTCGTGCCAGACCGTCGTGAGCGTGCCGAGCGCCCCGTTCGCGAACGCGATCGATGCGGTCAACGCATCTTCGATGGCGTCGAGCCCGTGGAAGTTGGCCTGGTGGGCGCTGACCCGTTCGAGGTCGCCGACGAGGAACCGAAGCATGTCGACATCGTGGATGCTGTGTTCGAGCAGTGTGCCTGCACCGGCACGACCCTTGTCGGCCCGCCATGTGCTGCCGTAGTGCCCTTGGATCGGGATGAACTGATCGTCGCGGAAGACCACCGTCATCACCCGCCCGGCCGTGGGTTCGGAGACGAGGTGATGAGCCCAAAGGTATGCGGGGCTACGCCGCAGGATCAGCCCGACCTGATGGGTGATGCTTGCAGCGTCAGCGGCCGCCGCCATTTCTTCGGCCGCCTGCAGTGAGGTCGCGAGGGGCTTCTCGCAGAACACGTGCACGCCGCGCTCGATGGCTTTGGCAACTTGGCGCGGGTGCTCGCTGGTCCACGTGCAGACGTACACCGCGTCGCAGGAGTCGAGGACTTCGTCCTCCGAATCGCACACGGTGTGGCCTGACGCAGCGGCAAAGGCCCTGGCACGCGCACTGTCGATGTCGAATACACCGGCCCGCACAACGCCCACCTCCGTCTCGGCGCCGCTGCGTCGCAAACTCTTGCTGTGATACGTGGCGATCAGCCCGGCACCCAGGAAACCGACCCGCAACGCGTCATCCACCGTGGGACTCGTGCTCTGGCATCGCGACAACGTAGCGAATGAACTCTTGGTGACCACTGTCGCTTCGCGGTGACGGATCGGCCACGATGGGTGCATGCGAATCTTGTTGACGAACGACGACGGCATCGATTCCGTTGGGTTGCATGTACTGGCCAGGGCGATGCGACCCCACGGTGATGTCGTGATCGCTGCGCCCGATCATGAGTACTCAGGGGCCAGCGCGGCTCTCGGAACCCTGCACCTGATCCAGCCGGAGGTCCACCGCGTCCATGTCGACGGAATCGACGAAGCCTGGTCGGTGTCGGGCCCGCCTGCGCTCTGTGTCATGTTCTCCCGTTTGGGGGCCTTCGGTCCGCCATTCGATCTCGTCGTGGCCGGAATCAATCCCGGAGCGAACGTCGGCCGCGCCGTGTATCACTCCGGCACGATCGGGGCAGCGCTCACCGCCCGCAACGGTCTGGTTTCAGGCGTAGCGGTCAGCCAATCGGTCGTCGGCCTCGGCGTCGAAGGTCAGGGCTGGGACGAAATGTTGATCGGGCAGAGGTGGGAAACCGCGGCAGCCGTCGCGAGCGCGTTCGTCGAGGGTCTGGTCGCGAACATGCCCGCCGACCCCGTGGTGGTCAACCTTAACGTCCCCAACATCGACCTGGCCGAGATCAAGGGTTGGCGTCACGCCAGAATCGGGCTCGAGCCGCCGCGCAAGGTGTCGAGAGCAGTACTCGAACCCAAGATCGGCCAGAAGGACACCTACACCGTCGCGATGCAATGGGGCGAGGCGCTCGATCTTCCCGCTGACAGCGATGGAGGGCTGGTCGAAGCCGGGTACGTCGCGGTGACCTATCTCTCCCGACTCGGCGACGACTTCCGGCCAGACATGGTTCCCGGCGAGTTGACCCTTGGAGCACTCGTCGAACGGTAGAGCGTCGTCAGGTCGCGCCGCGCCCGTACGATCGTGCCGTGGACATCGACGACGCGGGCATGGAACTGATCCAGGCCGGTGAGACAATCTGGCGCTTCGACCGATCGTTTTTGACCTCGCGGTGGACCTGCATCTGGGGGAGCGGCTGCCACGGGATCGGGACGGACAAAGCGGCACATCTCGGGCGCGGCTGCTGCTCGTTGGGCGCCGAGATCGACGGCATCGACGAGGCGATGATGGTGGCAGCGTCGGCGCAGGCACTTCGCCCGGCCCTGTTCCAGAACTTCGCCGACGCTCGCTCCCGGGGTGTGTTCGCTGACGAATCCCGCATGAACACACGCGTCGTCGACGGAGCGTGCATCTTCTTGAACCGGCCCGAATTCGAGGGTGGCGCGGGGTGCGCACTGCACCTCGCAGCACTGGCTGCAGACGAGTCGCCGATCGACTGGAAGCCGTCGGTCTGTTGGCAACTCCCTGTCCACGTCGACTGGGCGGCCGGCGACGACGAGATCGAGGTGGCGACTGTTCGGGGCTGGACGAGGGCAGATTGGGGTGATGATGGCGAAGCGATGGCGTGGTGCTGCACCGAGGACGCCGAGAATGGCGGCACGGACGAGGCGTTCGTTGGCGACCGTCCGGTGTTCGAATCTCTCGCCGAGGAAATCGAGGCGATCGTCGGAACGCCGGTGTTCGTCGAGTTGCGGCGACGCCTCAGAGATCGCTCAGATCGACCACTCGATCCGCAATGACCGTTGCCTCGTCGCGATCATGGGTGACGAGCAGCGCCGTGGTGTGGGTGGACCGCAACAGCGCCGCTACTTCGGTCGCCAGTTGATCGTGGAGATCGCGATCGAGTCCCGTCAACGGCTCGTCCAGGAGCACGATCCGCGGCGATGGTGCGAGGGTTCGTGCGAGTGCGACGCGCTTGGCCTCGCCGCCGGACAGGTCGGTGACCCGCCGATCGCCGAAACCGGACAGCCCGATCAGTGTGAGCAGTTCGGTCACTCGTGCGGCACGTACTTGCACCGGCACACGGTGCATCCGCAACCCGAACTCGATGTTCTGGGCGACGGTTCGATGCGGGAACAACTGCTCGTCCTGAAAGACCAGCCCGACGCCGCGTCGGTGGGTGGGGACCGTGTTGACGACAACGCCATCGAGAACTACGTCACCGCTGTCCGCGGTGAGCAGCCCGGCGATCAACCGCAGCAGCGTGCTCTTGCCCGATCCCGAAGCACCGAGCAAGGCAACGACCTCGCCGTCGCCGACCACCAAGTCGACGTTGGTCAGGACGGCCCGACCGGCGAAGCTCTTGCTGACGCCTCGGACCTCAAGCACGGCTGGCCCCGCTGCGGCGTGACAGTTCGACGACGCCGACGACAGCGAACGTCAATGCGGCAAGCACAGTCGCGAGCACGTATCCCTGGGCGTGGAGTGCGGCCCCTGGGCGGGCGAGCAACTGATCGATCGCGATCGGGAGTGTTGCCCTGCCCTGGCGGGTGAGGAACGATGTTGCGCCGAACTCACCGAGCGAGATCGCCATCGCGAACGCGGCACCTGTCGCCAGGGCCGGCGCTGCGAAGCGGAGATCGGTTTCGCGCCATGCGCGCATCGGTGATGCGCCGAGCGTCGCAGCCGCTGAACGCAATTGCGGATCGACGGAACGCAGCACCGGCAGCACCGTGCGTACCACCAACGGCGTCGCGACGAGCGCATGTCCCAATGGGATCAGCCATGGCGCGGACCTCCAGTCGACAGGGGAGTGATCGAAGGTGATCAGCAGTCCGAATCCGATCGTGACTGCGCTGGTGCCGAGCGGCAACATCACGCCGACGTCGATCAGGCGTCCCGAGCGCCCGAGAGCGACGATGGCCAGCGAGGCCGATCCGCCGATCACGACACTGATCGCGGCTGCGATGATCGAGAATCGAAGTGACACGGTCAGAGATCCGAAGGCATCGACCGGCGGACCGGTCGGCCGTGCCGAGCCGGGTTCGGCTCCGAAGAAGACCGCCTGCCAGGCAGCGAGGGAGTGGCCGGTTCCGGTTCGCAGGCTTCGTTCAACGAGCGAGATCAGCGGCGCACACACGGCGACGACGATCGCTACTGCGGTGACCAGGACGAGCACGCGTTCCCGACCGCTCGCAGGCCGACGGCGCTGGTTGGTCGGTCGTAACCCGAAGGCGACACGTCGGCGACGTTGCAGACGTGAGAACCACAACACCGCAACTCCGACGAGCACCAGTTGCCCGATCGACAGCACTGCCGCGACTCCGACGTCGCCGAGCCGGGTTGCGCGTTGCCAGATCTCGACTTCGACCGTCGAGTTGGCCGGCCCACCCAGAAGTCGGACGACGCCGAACGACGTGAAGGTGAGCAGGAACACCACACTCGCCGACGCATAGATCGCCGGTGCCAGCAATGGCAACGTGACATCGCGGAAGGCCCGTTGCGGCGAGGCCCCGAGCGTGCGCGCGGCTGCGACCAGATCCACCGGGAGTTGCTCCCAGAATCCACCAACTCCGCGCACGACGACGGCGACGTTGAAGAAGATGTGCGCGAGCAGGATCGCCGTCACGCTTTGGTCCAGCGAGTCGGGCAATAGAGCCAGGAACGCGGCCCCGACCACGACTGTCGGCAGCACGAACGGCACGATCACCAGCGTCGTCACCGTGCGTCGCCCGGTGAACTCGTAGCGGGCGAGCAACCAAGCCGGCACGAGCCCGATGATCACCGTCAACGAAGTGCTCAGAACGGCCTGCCATGTCGTGAACCACACGATTCGGCGCAACACCGGATCGGTGAGCGCTCGCCTGACGGAGTCGGTGGTCACCGATTCGAGAACGAGGGTGACTACCGGCCACAGGTAAAATCCGCCAATCAGCAGCACGGCGGGCGTCGCAAGGCAGACCAGGGCCCATCGCGGCAACTGGTTCGGTCGCTGCGATCGGCGGGAGCGCGCACTCGCGTGCTGCATCACGGTGTCGTCACCGCACCACGATGTCGGTCCACTCGTTGATCCAGTCCTGCGAGTTCGCCTCGATCTCCATAGGCGACACGGCAAGCGGGTCCTTCGGTCGGATCGCAAAAGCGGTGAACTCCGCGGGTACTGCGGCGTCGGTTCGTGCGGGGTACACGAACAAGGTCAGCGGCAACGTCTCCTGGAACTCCTTCGAGATCAGGAAATCGATCAGCGCTCCAGCGGCCGCTGGGTACTTTGTTCCCCGCAGGACACCTGCGAACTCCACTTGGTGCAGGCAGGTCGACTCGATGACGGCGGTCGGCGCGGTGTCCGGGCGCGGCTCCGAGTAGATCACCTCGGCCGGAGGGCTAGAGCCGTAACTCACGACGAGAGGTCGCGGTCCCTTGCCACTGCTTCCGGAGAAGTCTTCGTAGTAGGCCTGGTCCCAGCCGTCGACGACCTTCACCCCGTTCGCGCGGAGATCAGCCCAGTACTGCTGCCAACCATCGGCGCCGAACGCGGCCACGGTTGCCAACAGGAATGCCAGCCCTGGCGACGAGGTGGCCGGGTTCTGGACCACGAGCAGGTCCTTGTGGACCGGATCGGTCAAGTCGTCGAGCGACGTCGGAGCAGTGAGCCCCCGATCGGCGAACCAGGCGATGTCGAAGTTGACGCAGACGTCGCCCTCGTCGACGGGGGTGAGCCTGTGGTCCGGCACCATCGCAGTCCCCGTGGCTGTCAGCGCGTCGAGCTGCTCCGACTCGTAGGGCGAGAACACATCCGATGCCAGCGCCCGGGCGAGCAACGTGTTGTCGATCCCCCACATCACGTCGCCCTCTGGATTGCCTGCCGTGAGTTCGGCCTTGGAGAGCATCGTGCCGGTGTCGCCGGCAGTCACGACCTTGACAGCGATGCCCGTGTCGGCGGTGAACGCTTCGAACTCAGCCGGGTCGATGGTGAACGAGTCGTAGGCGACGATGGTCAGAGACTCCGGGACGGATTCGGTGACATCACTCGTTCCGATTCCGGACGAGCACGCAGACGCACCGACCGCGAACGCGGCAAGAACCAAGGTGGCACGGATCATCGCCTGCCTCCGTTCAGGCTGAATCGATGCGGGACGATGACCGTCAGCACGCCCTGCTCGATCGACACCGAGACGGGGGTCGTGACGCACACGTTGCTCACACCCAAGCTGGATCCCGGGTCGATCAAGGCATCCTCGAGCGGCCACTTCGACCCCGAAACTCGAATGCCCGTGCAGCGACCGTGCAGGGCGAGCAATGAGAACGTCTCGTCCACAGCGAGATCCAGCGTCTTGGATCGTGGCCCGTGCAGGACCGAGACCGACGAATCACCCCAGTGCGCCTCCACCGACGCGCAGCCTGCCAGCGACTCGTGACCGAGTGCAGTCAGCGCTCCGATCGAATGATCGAGTCTGTCGCCCCCGCCGCCGAGCATCAGGATCGAGGCCGCCCCCATCGCGATCGCCGTTTCCAGGGCAAGCTCGGTATCGGTCGAGTCCTTGTCGATCGGATGCCGCTGCAGCGTGACGTCGTTTCTCCGCGCCCAGTCCAGACCCTCGGGGGTCACCGAGTCGAAGTCGCCGACGACAAGATCGGGTTGCAGCCCGGCAGCCAGTGCGCGATCGAGGCCGGAGTCGGCGGCGATCACGAACGAGTCAGCGGGACACGCAGCCGCGGCCAGGGGGAGCAGCCCGTCGCCCCCGACGACGATGACGAATCTTCCGCCCGCGCCACCGATCGGCGAGGGATCGACGTTGGCTTGCTGTCGCACGTTGTGCTTCCCTCCGCTGGCATTACCCAGATCAGGTCGAAGGGTCGGCGCCGGCGGGCACCCTCTCAGCCCGCCGATCCAGCGAGCTCCCCGGTTGAACCGCCAACAGTAGCGCAGGATCCGCGGATTCGCCGCTGCCTTCCTGTATGCGGCAAGACTGGCACAACGTCGTGTCGGTCACCACGACCGGTTCGGCTGATGAGCGACTGGACCGCAAGTATTGAAAGAGAGCAAGGATCAGAGGACAGCAAACACAGCGGAGGAGTGAGCTATGGGTGAACTGGACGGACGGGTAGCCCTCGTCACCGGCGGTGGCCGTGGGATCGGACGCGGTATCTCGGAACTTCTCGCTGCCAACGGCGCAACGGTCGCCGTCAACTATCGCCGAGACCGCGAGTCGGCAGATGTGGTGGTCGACCGAATCCACGCCGCCGGCGGCTCGGCCAACGCGTACGAGGCGTCGGTCGACGATGCCGAGGCGGACCGATCGATGGTCGAGTCGATCGTGTCCGATTTCGGTCACATCGACATCATGGTCTGCAACGCCGGTATCGCGTCGAGGGGCCAGGCGGTGATCGACACCGACCCCGCCGAACTTCAACCCGTTGTCGCAACCCACGCCTTCGGTGCACACCACCTGTCCCGTCTGGTTCTTCCCTCGATGCGCACTCGTGGCCGCGGCGACATCGTGATGATCTCGTCGGTGGCGACGTCACACATGGGGCCGAATGGTGCCCCGTACAACATGGCCAAGGCCGCGTTGGAGGCACTCGCAAGAACCCTTGCCAAGGAAGAGAAGCCGTACGGGATCCATGTCAACACCGTCGCGCCCGGGCTCGTCGAAACCGACATGGGCGTACGCCTGGCGCGGGCGATGACCGGCAATCGCGAGATGCCCGATCTCCGGTCGCTCGATGCCAGGGCGCCCTTCGGGCGAGTCTGTCAGCCGTCCGACGTTGCGAGCGTCGTGTTGTGGCTCTGCAGCGGCGGCGCCGGATACGTCACCGGGCAGCGGATCGAGTGCGACGGCGGAGGATCTTGAGGCGATAGCGTTTTCGTCGTGAGCCCCCTTTCTGCGACCACCGACACTGATCAGATCATCTCGGTCACCTCGGCGGCTCATGCGCAGATCATCGAGATGCGAGATCAGGAACCAGAGACCGATCGGCTCGGGCTTCGACTCGAGATCATCAGCGATCCCGGCCAGGAGTTCCGCTACGACCTGTCGTTCGAGATCACCACCAAGGCTGCTTTCAGCGATGAGGTGCGCACCCACGATGGGCTCAAGGTGATCGTCCCGGCCAAGGATCTTGACCTGGTCAGCGGCGCGACCCTGGACTACACGGCCTCTCAGGGTCTCGTCATCCGCAACCCGAACAAGCCGGCCGTGGCATTGGTCGACGGTCTGGTCAACGACGACGCGATCTCTGCCGAAGTCGAGGCACTCGTTTCGGCCGAAGTCAATCCGGCGCTTGCTGCCCACGGCGGTTTTGTCACGTTCGTCGGCCACGACGGCGAGGGGACCGCATACATGACCATGGGTGGCGGCTGCCACGGCTGCTCGATGAGTCGCCAGACCATGCTCGACGGCGTCCAGACGATGGTCGTCGAACAGGTCGAAGGGATCGACCGGGTCAAGGACCTCACCGATCACACCACGGGCGAGACGCCCTACTACCACTGACCTGGTTCGGCC
>JANOEM010000231.1:0-2472 GCA_031413195.1 Actinomycetes bacterium | reverse complement strand
CTGACGGACCGCTTGGTCGGCGGCGGAAGGTCTCGTCGAGCCGAAGTCGCTCGCCTGACCGGTTCGACCGCACTGATGTCGGCCTTCGTACCCAACACACCACTCGTCGCACTGCTTGCGCCCCGAATCGTGAGCTGGTGTCGGCGAACCGGCCGGCCTCCCTCCGCGTTCTTGATGCCACTGTCGTATGCGGCGGTGTTCGGCGGCGTGGTCACGATCTTGGGCACCTCGACCAACCTCGTCGTCAACGACCTGCTCGCTGGATCGGGTTACAAACGATTGGGAGTGTTCGAGATCACACCAGCCGGGCTTGCGGTGGCCGCAGGAGGCGTGCTGGGGATGGTGCTGTTCACTCCGTGGCTGCTGCGCGAACACGCCCCGATCGCAGACGCGATGCTGGAGACCGCACGACGGTTCACCGTTGCAATGAGAGTCTCACCCGACGGCACGTTGCCCGGCACGACCGTTGCCGACGCCGGTCTGCGCAACCTGCAGGGCGTGTTCCTGGTTGCCGTCGAGCGCCAGCAGAGCGTGCTGCCGGTCTCACCCGAGATGCGCCTCGAAGGCGATGACACGCTGTACTTCACGGGCGACGTGAGTCGCGTGATCGACCTCCATGCGGTGCAGGGATTGGTCTCAGCGGAGCATCCGCACATGATCGGAGCGGCCGACCTGATCGACTCGTCGCTGTTCGAGGCGGTGGTTTCGGAACGATCCGAGCTCGTCGGCGCGTCACTGCGCGAGGTCGGATTTCGTGCTCACTACAACGCAGCCGTACTCGCAATCCATCGTGCCGACCAGCAATTGCCGGGCAAGCTCGGCAACGTGATCCTGCGGCCCGGTGACGTGTTGTTGGTGCTCGGCGAGTCACAGTTCGCCGAAACATGGCGAAACCGCAGTGACTTCGCCGTGATCGCAGCGCTGGACGAACCACCTCCGCCGCGCCCTGCTCGGGCGTGGTTGGTCACCGTCGCATTCATCGCGATGATCGTGCTCGCCGCAACCGAAACCCTGTCGTTGCTCCTTGCCTCGCTCACTGCAGCAGCCTCGATGTTGGTGCTGCGCGTGATCAGCCCGCGCGAGGCACAACGCTCTGTCAACATGACCGTGGTGCTCACGATCGCGCTGTCCATCTCACTCGGCACGGCCGTGTCCGTGAGCGGACTCGCGACCAGGATGGCCGAGGTTCTCGGCAACCTTGGAGATCCATTCGGCGATGTCGGCCAACTCGGCGCTGTCTTGATCGCGACGATGATCCTGACCGAACTGTTGTCGAACAACGGGGCCGCCGCTGTGATGTTCCCCGTGGGCGTCGCGACCGCGCTCGAGGCCGGCCTCGACCCGCGAGTGTTCGCTGTGGTGGTGCTGATCGGAGCCTCGTGTTCGTTCCTCTCACCGATCGGCTACCAGACGAACCTGATGGTCTACAGCCTCGGCGGATACAGGTTCAGTGACTTCGCCCGACTCGGCGCGCCGTTGACCCTCATCACCGCTGTTGTCACGCTGGCGGTCCTGCCGATCGTGATGCCGCTCAGATGACCACCACCCTCGCCCCATAACTCTGCCGACCGGGCGGCGAAAGCAACTTTGGCGCTACACGGGAACGTAGTTGGCGATCGCCTCGGCCAGGAACTGGTGGCCGGCATCCGACGGGCTCTCGCCGTCGGTTCCGATCAGATCCGGTTGTCCTGCGAACCACCCCTGTGTGGCTGGGTCGACGAACGTGGCCTCATACTCGGCGGCGACGATGCCCAGGATCTCATTGACGTTCGCAACCTCGCGAGCATCGTCGGTCGGCAACCCGACAGGCCCGATCACGATCAACGGGACCGTCGGCAGCAGGTTGCGGATCTGTTGAAATGTGGCCCGAGCACCCTCGGCAATCGCATCCTGGGAGAACCCGAAGTCGTTGCGGCTGCCGAACACGATCACGGTTTGCGTCTCGGGTGAAATCGCATCGGTGACGAGATCTTGGTAGGTCAGCCCACCACTGCCGCCGCGTGCGTAACCACCATTCGGAACCGTCTCGACGGTGAAAGCCGTGGTCAAACCTTGCTCACGAAGACCCCCCTCGACGATTCCGACCCAAGAACTGGCGCCCTCGCCACCGATGCCCGCGACTCCGCCAGTCCATTCGTCACCGATGATCCCAACCCGAACCTGCGCTTGCGAAGGTCGGGCGGTCTCGACCGTGGACACCGCCGGAGGCACAGCCGTGGCGATGGGTGCAGAGATGGGTGTTGAGATGGGTGTTGCGGTGGGCAAGGTCGTGGTCGCCGACAGTTGCTCATCCACCCGAACTGCGTCACCCGGCGCAGCCCCTGATCCTGCTGCAATCGCAGCGCCGGCACCGACTGCAAGCAGCACCACGGCCGCAATCTGCACAACGCCGGTGCGTCCCACTGAAACCATGGCTGCTGAGGCTACCGGCAACGATCGTGTGCGTCAGGTCTTGTCAACCGAGGCTGGCGG
>JANOEM010000230.1:0-2553 GCA_031413195.1 Actinomycetes bacterium | reverse complement strand
GGTGCCGGCGAGGCAGGCAAGGTACCCATTCGTGTCGAACACCTGGTTCACCGTGAAGTCTGCGCCGTTGCATGTGTCCGCGGCGGCACCGGTGGCTCCGACACCCATCACAGTGAGTCCCACAAACATCGAAGCAAGAGTCGTCAAGACACGGCCACCCCATCTTTCAGCCATCGTGAACTCTCCCTCTTGAGACGCCGCCAGGACATGATCAGCAAACAGTTGGTGCAATGTAGCACACAGGTGTGACCCGTTACACACGAAGGTGAAGGAACTCGGTCCGCCCGCACACCGTTGCGCGGGCGGACCGATGCGTCATGTGGTTTACTGCTTGACGATGACCGCCGCCGCCTCGCGACGGCTCGCGGCATTGTCGAAGAGGAACAGCGCACCCAGTTCTGTCGACGGTGCAACGGATCCGGTCTTGGTGATCGTGACCGAACCCACGCCGTTCCTCGGGACCACCACATCGGTGGACGCGAAGGCAAACTTCGGTGTGTCGACCGTGTAGGTCATCCCTTCGATCGCGTCAGTGGCCAATCCACTGAAGTAGTTGTCGAAGGCGTACACCGAGAAGTCGAAGGACTGCCCGGCCACCAGGCCGAGAGCACCCAGTGGCGCACTGAAGACGATGTTGGCGCTGTCGTAGTCGGCATCGGAGTAGTAGTACGCCGAGGCCGCATTTGTGGTGGCATCCTGGACGTACACCACCGATTGGCCGGAAGCACCGAATCCGCCCAACTCCTGTTGGAAGACGTAGTAGTCCACAGTGCCGTCACGGTTGCTGTCGACATCGACCTCGTACCCTGCGGGATACAGCGGCGTCGGTCGACGGTTTTCGCTGTTGATCGCGAACTGGACCACATCGTCAGCGGCGAAGGTGCGGACGCCGACGTTGCGAAGATCGACCTGCGCCACGTTCGACCCCGGCGAACCGGGTGCACCGGCAGCCGGCTTCGGCAACTTCGGGCTGGTACCGGTGAGTGAGTACACCGACACGCCACCATCAGCCACGGTTGACGAGTTGGTCAACGGAATCAGGGCCTGTTGCACCCTCTTCAGGTTGACGGAGCCGGGGGCATTGACATTGGCCGACTTGTGCGGCAGCAGATGCCAACCCACGTGCTGGGTTTCGCCTGAGGCCACTGAGGCAGTGAGATATCCGTCGAGCTCAGGACCGTTGAGCACAGTGCCGTCACCTCCGAGGGCGCCAGCTTGGCCCGCCAGCAGCCAGTCGGGCAGGTTGGCCGCGATGACGGTGAACTGCAAGTTCAACGTGACCGAAGCCTTCGCCGGCACGTTGACCATGCCTCCACCAGTCATCGTGATGGCACCGAGCGCTTGATCGGCGGCTTCACGGAAGTTCAGCACCACATTGACCTGTTGCGGTACGTTCAGCAGGTTCTGGACCGTGACCTTCTTGGTGATCGTGACGTTCGTCGCGGTGTGCACCGAGCCGAGGGCCAGCCCTCCGCCGCCCTGCTCGCCACTCTTCAAACGGAAGGTGCTCGTCGAGGACGCAAGTGCTCGCACTTCGCCTGCCCCGATCCGGCTGATCGGAGTCGGGTACAGATTGCCTTCGAGATCCGGAGTGGACACGAACGGATAGGCACCGTTCAGCAAGCGGGTCTTGATGAGGATCGGCTTCTCCTTCGGGAACTGCTGCAACAACAGCGCAGCGACACCCGACACGGTGGGCGCTGCACCCGACGTGCCACCGAAGTTCGTCTGTCCGTCGCCGCTTCCGACCTCGGCCGAGAGCCACGCACCCGGGGCCCCAATGTCGGGCTTGACGCGAATTCCGTCGATCGACGGACCGCGGCTCGACGATGCAACCATCGTGCCGGCAAGCGAGACGGCAATCGCCGGGTCGACCTGCACGCTGACAGGGCCACCGGCAAGGGCGGCGCCGAGGGCATTACCCGCTGGTTGGCTAACCGAGAGCACGGGGATCGTGATCGTTCCGCCCCCGCCGTAGCTGAACGCTCCGGGTGCCCCGC
Organism: Actinomycetes bacterium; assembly: GCA_031413195.1. Taxonomy (GTDB): domain Bacteria; phylum Actinomycetota; class Acidimicrobiia; order Acidimicrobiales; family Ilumatobacteraceae; genus WLMZ01. Next base: position 553 of record JANOEM010000230.1, on the reverse strand, counting down.
CGGTGTTGTTGACGAGGATCATGCCGGTGGCCCCAGCGGCCTGGGCGTTAGACGCCTTGATCGAGATCGCACACGAGCCGCGATTGACGAGCGCTATCCTGCCGGCGTTTGCAGCACCGAAGTCGCCAACGGCGCACCCGAGAACACTGCCGGACGGACGGGCGAGGTCACCAACGAGGCCCGGCGAGGCGGGGATGGCTCCACCCCACGGCTGCAAGACCGTCAGCTTGATCTGATTGTCGGTGAGGCCTGGAACGCCGGCGGGCGACGTGACCGCAATGACGAAGCTCTGCTCGTCGGGAAGGGCCGTTTGGGCGACGCTGATTACTCGGGGGGCGATCGATGGGCTTCCGACCTTGAACGAGCGGTCGCCGCCGTTGCCAGCTGATGCCACGACGACCACACCGGCGCGCACGACGTTGTCGAGTGCGAATGACAGATCGTCTTCGTCTTGGCCGTAATCGGATCCGAGCGAGAGGTTGATCAGATCCATTGCGTCGCTCATGTCGCCATCGCCATTGGGATCGAGAACCCAATCGGTGGCCTGCAGCAG
>JANOEM010000229.1:0-5083 GCA_031413195.1 Actinomycetes bacterium | reverse complement strand
GAGACGACAACATCTCCTGGCTGCAACCCGAGTCCGAGCGCCGCCGCCATGTTGTCGCCGGTACCCGGCCCGACGAGCACGTCACCCCACGATCCAGCCGATTCCAGCGGTGCGAGCACGGTCGGGACAGCGGTCGACCAGTCTCGGTCACTGTCGATGATCGAGAGGATGTCCCAGCGGTACTCCCCCGACGACGGGGACCAATAGCCCGTGCCACTCGCATCTCCTCGATCGGTTGTGATCGATTCGACCGATGCCCCGGTGAGCTGGGCCGTGATCCAGTCGTGAGGGAGGACGACTTTCGCCATCCGAGCCCAGTTGGCGGGCTCGCTCCGATGAAGCCACGAGAGCTTCGCGACGGTGAACGCCGCCACCGGAACGGAGCCCACTTTGGCGGCCCAATCCTCGGCACCCCCGGGGAGCTGCTTCAACAGCCAGCCGGCATCGGGAGCAGTCTCGGTGTCGTTCCACAGCTTGGCATCGCGGATCACCGACCCTCGCTCGTCGAGCACCACCATCGCGTGCTGCTGCCCGGCAACGCTGATCGCTTCGACCTGCTTCCCTCCGGCAATCGACCAAGCCGTCTCGAAAGCGCTCGACCATGCGTTGGGGTCTTGCTCGCTCTTCGGTGGGAAGGTCTGCGGGTGCGGAGCGGACCCCCGAGAGACAACCGTGCCGTCGTCGAGATCTCGCACCTCGATCTTGGTCGACTGCGTCGACGAATCAACTCCAGCGACGAAACTCATCCTTTTGAGAGTAGCCAGCCGACAGTAGCCAGCCGGTCTCGGAGTTGCATGGACTCAGCGCCCTGCGTCGTTGCTCGCCGGACCGGCCTGGGTGAACCGGGTCCCAACGGGATCCGATGCCCATGCGGCCGGCTGTCCCCAACCATCATCGAAGGCGAGCTCTGTCAATGGTCGGCGACGAACGGGTCCATGATGTCCATGCGGCCGCCCGAGCGTGACACACGCAGCCAGAGACACATGATCCGGCACACCGAGCAACTCACGGAGCTCGGTCTCGACAGCCTGGTGCCACAGCGTGAGTGCACCACCGAACCCGAGCGCCCGCGCCGCGAGCAAGAGGTTCTGGCACGCGGGGTAGACAGAAGCGCCCTCATACGGATTTGCCGGGCGATAACGAATCAGGCAGACCAGAACGATCACCGGGACCTCTTCGATGTGATCGACGAAGTGCTGCATCGTCGCCGCCATCCGTCCCTTGGCCGACGATGGATCACCACCGGATCCGTCCGCGTATCCGTCGGCACGGCGCTTTGCCGACCAACTGTCGCGAAACGAATGGCCGAGCAGGGACTTCGCCGCCGTTGCGTTGGGGCCATCACCGAGCACCAGGAACCTGAATGGTTGTCGATTGCTGCCGCTCGGGGCCCTCGACGCGTGCCACAGGATCGTATTGAGATCGGCCTCCGGAATCGGTTCGGTCGTGTACCGGCGAACGGAACGGGTGGTTGCGAGACCCTCGAGCATCGAGATCATCCTGCATCTTGGCTCGAAATCGATGCCGAAGAACTACTCGCTGACGCGTCCACCACCAGGCATCGGGCGCCTACACTTTGCTGATGGGGTCAGACAGCGACAACGAAGTTCAACAGAACGCGTCGGCTCTCGACATCGGAGCCGAAGAACACGACAGCGTGACCAGCGGTGCGGCGCGTAGCAAGCCGGCATGGCGTCGCTTCATCGAAGTCGCCGGCCCGGTGGCGGTTCTTGCAGTCGTTGCACCCTTCGCCGTCAACGGCATTGCGTCGGCGGTGAACAACACCGTTCCCTCGTCCGAGCCGGTCTCGGCGCCGGCATCCCCGGAGCCCGCCGCCGCTGCAACTGGATCAAATGTGGTCACCTCCGACACGGTCGCGCCGGTGCCCAACACCGCACCCCCTGCCGATCCGCTGGCCCCTCAGACTGTCGAAATCGCCGGGCTCGCAGACGACGCAGACGACAAGACCATTTCGCTGGCCACCGAGATCGTCGCCGGAAGCCCGGCAGCAGCCTCGGTCGGAACACCCGCCGCTGACACGACTCCCGCAACGACCGCGCCATCGGCAGCGCCCGAGGGAGACGGCGGAAATCATTCCCATGGCGGCATTACTCCCGAAGTTGCCTTGTCTCGCGGCGAGCGAGCAGCGCTTGCAGCCGAATTGAGCACGGCACGAGAGTCGGCGATGCAGTTCGCCACGGTGGCCGATGCCGAGGCCAACGGCTACACCCTGGTCACCGGGTATCTGCCGTTGATCGGCGCGCACTACATCAAGTGGGGGCTGATGGACGGCCAGTTCGACCCGGCCGCGCCCGAGATGCTCCTCTACGACGGAACGGAACCGACGAGCAACATCGTCGGGCTGTCGTACTACCTCTTCAGCGGTTCGGAACCGAGCCCCTTCACCGGAGCGAACGACCACTGGCATCAACACATCGGGCTGTGCATCAGAGACGGTGTCGTCGTCGGCGGCGAGAAGACCACTCAGGCCGAATGCGCGGAGCGTGGGGGCAGCAAGGCCGGCGCAGAGAACGGCTGGATGGTGCACGCGTGGGTCGTTCCCGGTTGGGACAGCCCGCAGGGCGTCTTCAGCCCGGAACACGTCGGCCTCACTGCCGATCTGCCGACTTCCTGACACCGTTCCCCGCGGCCCGTCTGCCGCCTCCCGCCCCATTGGATGATCTTCGTCCCGCCCGGGTGGGACGAAGATCATCCGTTGGGTCTCGCGCAGCCGGCTATCGACCGGTGAAGTCGGCCTCCCGCTTCTCCATGAACGCGGCGACGCCCTCTTGGAAGTCGGCCGTACGGAACAGCGGCAGGAGCTGCAAGAACACGTGGTGGATGTTCTGCTCGAAGGTCTCGGTCTCTGCCGCGCGCATCATCCGCTTGATCGCACGAACGGCCAGCGGAGCGTTCGCCGCGATCTCGCCAGCCAATGCGCATGCTGCTTCCGGCAGATCTGCGTCGGCCACGACGCGGTTGACGAGTCCGAGCTCGAGCGCTTCCGGAGCGAGCAGGGTGCGACCGGTGAAGGTGATCTCGGCGGCCCTCGCATAGCCCACGATCCGGGGCAGCAACCACGTGCCACCGCTCTCCGGCACGATGCCACGCTTGGCGAAACCAGGGTTGAGCTTTGCCGATTGCGCTGCGATCCGGATGTCACAGCCGAGCGCGATGTCGAGGCCGTAGCCCGCCGCGCCGCCGTTGAGCGCACACACGGTAGGCGTATCAAGGTTGTGCAGAACCACCGGTGGCGCATTGCGAATGTCGAACTCGCCGGGATTCGCATCGAGAGCCCCCATCCCGCCGAGGCTGCCCTTCGGCGCGCTCATCTGCGCGGCAAGATCGAGCCCGGCACAAAAGGCCCGCCCCGCGCCGGTCAGCACGATGCACCGCACATTGCGGTCGCGATCTGCGTCGAGCAGGCGAGCGGACAGATCGTCGAGCATCGGCCCACTGATCGTGTTCATCCGGTGGGGTGCATCGAGGGTGATGGTCGCGATGTGGTCGGCGACTTCGTAACGAACTTCGGTCATCGCCAGACGGTAGCCCGCGCTCTTACCGACGAGTGGCTCGAAGCGCATCGCACCCCCGAAGCGGTTGGCGTGTCCTCATACAATGCAACGGTGGCTGATGTGAGGTTCCTCGACGATCAGGCGATCAGTCGGGCAGTCACGATGCCACAGGCGATCGAAGCGCTGCGGCGGTGCTTCGCCGCACATCCCAACCACATCGCGCGTTCATCGTTCGATGCGGCCGGCGGAGATCTGCTGGTGATGCCCGCAGTCGACCAGTCCGCTGCCGGGATCAAGCTGTTGATGGTCCAACCTGTCAACACAGCCAGAGGCGTCCCCGTGATCCAGGGGATGTATGTCCTCTTCGATGCGGAACGGGGTTGCCCGGTCGCAATTCTGGACGGCGCCGCGCTCACCAGGCTGCGCACGCCTGCGGCATCGGCGATCGCCACCGACGCCCTCGCTCGACCTGACGCCGAGACACTCGGGATCATCGGCAGTGGGCCTCAGGCAGTTGGCCACATCGAATCGATGCTGTGCGTTCGATCACAGATCTCCCGAATCGTCATCGGTAATCGTTCAGAGGACAACGCCCACCGCGTGCTGCATCAGGTGTCAACCGACCATCACCTGATGACAGGCGCTGATGGCACCGTTCGCCGGATCAGCGTTGGTTCGATCAGTGAAGCGGCCGGGTGCGACATCGTGTGCGTGGCGACCCGATCTGACCAGCCACTCGTCCACGCCACGATGGTGCGCCCCGGGACCCATCTGAACGCCGTCGGCGCCTACCGGTCCGACATGCGCGAACTGAGCGCCGAGTTGCTTGCAGCCGGCACCGTCGTGGTCGACGAAGTCACCGCCGCTCGCGACGAAGCGGGAGATCTGATCGCAGCCGTGGCAGAGCAGCGGTGGTCATGGGATCAGGTTGCCGGCGACCTCGCCGACGTCGCCGACGGCACGCTCCGGCGGCGGTTTGATTCCGAGATCACGGTTTTCAAAAGCGTAGGGCTTGCGATCGAGGACCTGGTCATCGCGCAACTGGCTGCGGCCGCCGAGGGCCTGATCTGACAGCAACAGTTCCCGCCAGGTCAGTTCCCGCCAGTTCAGTTCCCGCCGAGGTAAGCCGCTTTGACGTCGGGGTCGTCGAGGAGCAGGCTCGCCTCGGCGCTCTTGACGACGCGACCGGTCTCGAGCACATAGGCGCGGTTTGCGCGACGCAACGCTTGGGTCGCGTTCTGCTCGACCAACAGCACCGTCGTGCCCTGCTTGTTGATCTCGGTGATGATGTCGAAGATCTGAGTGATCAGCATCGGCGCGAGACCCATCGATGGTTCATCGAGAAGGAGGACTCGCGGGCGGGCCATGAGTGCCCGACCGATGGCCATGTGCACGGCGCAGGAATGGAAGATGAGGACGTCGCCAGCGTCGAAGTTGGAGACATGCCAGGTCGTTTCATCATCGTAGATCTCGCACTGCACGCCGCCAACGCCCTGCGTCCGAAACACCGGCCTCACGCCCCGCGTATGCGATCCGGGCAATACCTTCACCCGCCCCATGGCCTCGGT
>JANOEM010000228.1:0-5384 GCA_031413195.1 Actinomycetes bacterium | reverse complement strand
GATGGGCTACCAGCAGGGGGCGTTCGCCCTCGGCTACGTGGGCGACCAGCAGGACCCGCTGGCGGTGTTGCGCGGCCGCGACGACAAGGTCAAGGTGGTCAGCGAGTTCGCCGCCAACAACCAGCGCTTTGGGTCGTTCGTTGCCGAACTCGACGACGCCCGCTTCACCACCTGAGCCGGTCAGGACCCGAGAGCGGCCCTCACCATCGCCGCGATCTTGGAACGAAGGGACTCGATCGCCGGGTTCAACGGCACGGTCAGCTCGGCTGGGTCACGAAAGATGCGTTGCGGCAGCGGAGTGCACGGCGACGACGATTGGGTCCCAGTCGGCTCCGGGCACCCGGGTGACCGTGACGAAGTTGTTCACGCCGAACACCGTGGAAACGCCACCGGCGGCGAACACCTCGGCTGCGAACGGGATCGATGCTGCCTCTTCGGCTGTCGTTGCGTTGAACATCGCATCGAGCGTGATGTCCAACGTGAACTTTGTCGCATCGGGATTCGGGGTCGTTGAGGGAGTCGCGGTGGCCACGATTCGACATCGTAGGCCGCACGATCCAGGCCTTCGAATTTCAGACCTCAAAGGGTCGAAGTACCCTGTCGAATTCATACCCTATGGGGTATCATAGACTCTTGATTCCTCTCAAGGAGCCCGATCCACATGTTCTTTCGCCAGTACTACCTCGGCTGCCTCTCGCACGCGAGCTACCTAATCGGTGACACCACGACCGGCAAGGCCGTTGTCGTCGATCCCCAACGTGACGTGGCCGAGTACCTCGCCGACGCCGAGGCCAACGGGTTGACGATCGTGAAGGTCCTGGAGACGCATTTCCACGCCGATTTCCTGTCCGGTCACCTCGAACTCGCCGCGCACACCGGGGCGACCATTGGTTTCGGGCAAGCTGCGGCCGGTCGCGCCGAGTTCCCGATCGATACCTACATCGACGGCGACAGGATCCGGCTCGGTACCGGGGACCACGGAGTCGAGCTCGAGATCCGTGAAACACCGGGGCACACGCCGGAATCGATCAGCATCGTCGTCTACCCCGATGGTCGCGCCGGCGAGCCGTACGGCGTTCTCACGGGCGACACCCTGTTCATCGGCGACGTCGGTCGCCCGGACCTGCTCGCCTCGGTCGGCGTCACCGCCGACGAGCTCGCTCGTCAGCTGTATCACTCCCTCCATCAGCAGTTGCTCACCCTGCCCGACGCCACCAAGGTCTTTCCAGCACACGGTGCCGGTTCGGCCTGCGGCAAGAACCTGTCGACCGAGACGGTGTCGACGATCGGCGAGCAACGCACCACCAACTATGCGCTCGCGCCGATGAGCGAGGACGAGTTCGTGGAAGCCGTCACCCAGGGTCAATCGGTCGCCCCGCTCTACTTCTCGTTCGCCGCGAATCGCAACCGGGAGATCCGCGAACTGCTTGCCGAGGACACCAGCGTGCCGACCCTGACGATGACCGAGGTGCTTGCTCACCAACGCGCGGGAGCCATCGTGATCGATGCCCGAGAGGACATGGCATTCGCCGCCGGGCACCTGCGCGGCTCGGTCAACGTCGGGCTGGGCGGCCGTTTCGCCGAGTACGCGGGAGAGGTGATGCAACCGGAGACCCCGATCATCCTGGTGACGCCCCCGGGCCACGAAGCAGAGGCGAAAGTTCGCCTCGCCCGGATCGGGTTCGACCACGTCGTCGGCGCGCTCGAACACCCGGTCGACACCTTCATGGCTCATCCCGAAGTGGTCGAGCCGCTCTCTCGCCTTTCGGCGGTCGCGCTCGCCGAGCGGATCAGGGCAATCCCCGGCCTCGTACTGATCGACGTCCGCAACCCTGGCGAAGTCGAGCTCGGCAGCATCCCCGGAGCGCGGGCCATCAGCCTTCCTGCACTACTCAACGGCCTGGAGCGGCTGGACCGGAATGCGCCGACGGTCGTGTTCTGTGCAGGGGGCTATCGATCCGCGATCGCATCGAGTCTGTTGCGTTCGCACGGTTTCACCGACGTCTCGGATCTCGTCGGTGGCTACACCGCCTGGGGAACCCGCACGGCGACCGCTGCGTCGACCGATCTCGACTGACCCTGTCGTGCGCGCGATCCTCGCCTCGCCACTCGGGTTCCTGATCGGCCTCTCACTCGGAGCACTCGGCGGCGGCGGCTCGATCCTCGCCGTTCCCGCGCTGGTCTACGCTGCCGGCCAGACCCCGAAACATGCCACCACGACATCGCTCGTGCTGGTCGCGATCACCGCGCTGATCGGCATGGTGCCGCATTGGCGGGCGGGAAAAGTCCGGTTTGCAGCTGGAGCCCTCTTCGGCGTCGCTGGAGTCGCCGGTTCGCTGCTGGGCTCGCATTGGAACAAGGCAGCCGACCCCGATGTCCTGCTGCTCGCATTCTCGGGTTTGATGCTCGTTGCTGCGTACGGCATGTGGAGACGGATCCGACGCCCCGGGAACAATCCAGAACTCCGTTCCGTCGGGGCCGCAGCCGCTACACCCGCTGCCGAGCCCGCCGGCCCATCGGTCGGGATCGACACAATGACCTTCTTCAAGGTCGTCGTCGCGGGCACGATCGTCGGCCTGCTGACCGGCTTCTTCGGTGTCGGTGGCGGGTTCGTGATCGTCCCCGCACTCGTGCTCGCGCTCGGCTTCACGATGCAGGAAGCAGTCGGCACGTCGTTGCTGGTCATTGCGATCAACTCCGCCGTCGCGCTCAGCACCCGACTGCAACCCGGATCAATCGAATGGGGCACTGTCATCCCGTTCACCGTCGCGAGTCTGCTCGGCGTCATCGTCGGCACCAGCTTGGCTCGCACGCGCGATCCCCGTTCGCTGCAGGGTTGGTTCGTCGGACTGCTCGTGATCGTCGCTGTCTACACCGCTGTTCGGTCCGGCATCGCCGTCTTTTGAACAGTCGTGGTGCGGATCTCGGCGGGGACTCGTCCGGGGTTCAGCCCCCGAAGATCCGACTGAACCAGGAACCCCGATCAGTAGACGGCGTGGCGGCTGAGACCGGTTGGCCGCTCCCGCACTGACAGCGCTCCGAGATCGGCACATCGCCCAGCACCTGTTCCACGTGTGCGCCACATCCCGCCCACGTCGGCCGGCTGCACGTCTTGCATGTCACTTGTCTACACATACCCCGCAGGGTATCAGAGGGACCGGCCTCGAACCAACCGAATGCGATGGTTGTTTATACCCATGGGGGTATGTATAGAATACCCTCATGGGTATAGCAATCGAAGCCAAAACCGTGGAGAGCACCAACATGTCGACAACCGTCCTCGAACCGCAGCCCGTCGCCGAATCGGTGCCGGCCGAGCACTGGTTTGCGCGACTGGGTCGTTTTTCGGCCCGGCGACGCAAGCCGCTGATGCTGCTGTGGTTGGTCGCCGTCCTTGCGGCCGCCCCGCTCGCGATCTCGGTGAGCAGCGCCCTGTCCGGCGCGGGCTGGGAAGCGCAAGGGTCGATTGCGCAGCGGGTGCGCGACGAGTTGCGTGCCGACTTCCCTCAAGTCGGAGCTGAAGCAGCGGTCGTGGTGATTCGCCAAGACACGCCGGTGTCCGCCAACCCGGCGGCCGTCAACGCAATCGTGGCGGGTTTGACTGGCGCCGACGGGGTCAAAGCCGTCGCCGACCCGCTTGCGATGCCACCGGGTGCGGGCCTGATCTCGCAAGATGGCTTGACCGTGTTGGTGCCGGTCGAACTCTTGGCAAGCAGTGACGCACAACGCCCGGAGTCGGCCGGTCTCGTGATCGACAACGTCGACGCGCTCACCCTGCCACCCGGAGCCAGGGCCGAGGTCACCGGCGAATGGCCGGTCTGGAGCGACTTCAACAACTCGAACGAGGAAGCGCTGCACAAGGCCGAGCTACTCTCGGGCCTGCCGACGCTGATCCTGCTGTTCATCGCGTTCGGATCCGCAATTGCGGCTGGACTCCCGCTGATCCTGGCGGTGTCGGGTATCGCTGTCGGCTTCGCCGGTCTGCATCTCGCGACCTCGTTCACGCCGCTCTCTGTGTGGTCGATGAACTTCTCGATGATGATCGGGCTTGCGGTCGGCATCGACTACGCGCTCTTCATCGTGTCGAGGTATCGAGAGGAGCGAGAAGACGGCAAGAACGCCGAGGACGCGATGGCGGCGACGATGGACACTGCAGGCAAGGCCGTGTTCCTTTCGGCGCTGACCGTCGTGTTGTCGCTCGCCGCGGTCTTCCTGGTGCCTGTCATGGTCTTCCGGGCGATGGCCCTCGGGATGATCTTCTCGGTCGTCGCCGTGGCAGCGGCTTCACTGACGCTGCTGCCTGCCGTGCTGGTCGCCCTCGGGAACAGAGTTCTCGTCCCCCGCGGCGAAGACGACCCGGATCGAGCGGCCGAGGGTCGCTGGACTCGTTGGACGGCGCGGGCCATGAAGCGACCGGGAATCACGCTCGCGCTCGGGCTCGGAGTTCTCCTCCTGCTCGCCGCCCCGGCCCTGGGGATGCGCCTCGGGATGCCTGGCGCGCGCGTGGTCGACGAAGGTCGATCCAGCCGCGACGGCTACGAGATGTTGGTCGAATCCTTCGGTCCCGGCGCCGCTGCCCCTCTGTTCGTCACCGTGGACGTGGGTGACGCCGAGCAGGTCGTCTCGACCGCGCTGTCCGACACCGGCGTCGTGGACGCTCGCATCGTGGCGGAACCGTCGGCCACCAGCGGCCGGACAGTCGTTCGGATCATCCCTGCAACCGCCGTCGACGACGCTGCGACATCGGATCTGATCGGGAGGCTGCGGAGCTCGATCGGCGCTGCGGCCCCCAGCGCTGAAGTCGGCGGGCCAGCTGCACAGAACTACGACCTCACCGAAGTCCTGACAGGACGAGCGCCGCTCGCTATCGCGGTGATCACCGTCGTTGCCTTCTTGTTGCTGCTGATCGTGTTCCGCAGTCTGGCCATCGCGATCTCGTCGATCCTGCTCAACTTCATCAGCGTCGGCGCCGCCTTCGGGTTCGCCACGCTGGTGTTCCAACACGGCTTCGGTGCAGGTCTGATCGGGATCAACCCACAAGGATTTGTCGATGCCTGGGCGCCGCTGTTCTTCTTCGCCCTGCTGTTCGGCCTGTCGATGGACTACCAGTTGTTCCTGCTGGCGGCGATCCGCGAACGGTACGAGGCAACGGGCGACACCCAACTCGCGATCCGGGACGGCATCGCCCGCACTGGTCGCCCGATCACCAACGCGGCGCTGATCATGATCGTCGTGTTCATCGCGTTCGGTGTGACCGGACCGATTCCTCCGACCGAACTCGGCATCACGCTCGCGCTTGCCGTTCTTCTCGACGCCACAGTGGTGAGGATGATGCTGGTGCCTTCACTGATGAAACTTCTCGGAGAGCGCAACTGGTGGATCCC
>JANOEM010000227.1:0-3025 GCA_031413195.1 Actinomycetes bacterium | reverse complement strand
GCTTGTTGTACGACTTGATGATCGCGAAGAGCACGATGCCGGTCAGGACGAGGCTGATGACCGCGTTGATGAACGTACCGATCCGCAGCACGCTGTCGACCTGGGTCGTCACCTTGGTCACCGGGTCGGTGACCGTGCCGACGTTGGTACGAAGCGTGATCGTGACGTCATCGAAGTTCGGCTTGCCGAAGATTGCGGCTACCACCTGCATCAGGATGCCTTCGGTGAAGGTCTTGATCACGACGCCGATCGCGCCGGCGAGAATCACGCCGACGGCGAGCTCGATCATGTTGCCGGAGGCGATGAACTCCTTGAACTCCTTGACGAGACCCTTCTTCTCGGGCTCTTCGGCCACGATCATCTCCTTTGTCACGATCAACTCCCTTGTTCGGTCCCCGGCGTCGCTGCGGTGCAACGCTCGATCTGGATCAGACAATCATTGAAGCACGCACCGGATGCCAGGTCGTTGATTCCTCTCGGGATGAGGACGTTCGGCGTGGACCGATTGTCGAACTGACGCCGCCAATACCCTTTCGGGATCGAAACAACCCCCTCGCGGACCGAACCGTCGATGCCGGCGCTCAACCGGATCTCACCGAGATCGTTGAACACGCGCACGAACGCGCCATGTTCCAGGCCGCGTGCAGTTGCATCGCGGGGATGGATCGACACGACAGCGGCAGGGGGATCGAATTCGGCGAACATCGAGTTGATCGTGCGACTGCTCGATGGGGTCACGAGCGTCAACATGCGGGCCATGTTTTCCTTGTTTGGGCCGGTGTTGTTGGGGCCAACGTTCGGATTGCCGGGAGCGGCGTACGTGGGCAGCGGGAGTTCGCTCGCGGGGTCATAGATCCTGGCGCGGGTGGTGCCACCCGGGTGGTCGGGATGGGTGTCGACGAACTGGATCGTGGTACCCCGAGTTCGCAGAACGGGTACGGACTCGGTACTGCCATCGGTTCGAACCCGGGCAGCCATCCGCTCCGGGTCCGGATCGAAGTCGGCAGGCGGTAAGCCGAAGTGTGCCGCGAGCGCCGAAGCGACTTCGTCATTGGTGCGACTCTCGCCGACCCGATCGATCACCGGTCGGATCCGTTGCAGACTGAAGGAACCGTAGGAACCGGCCAGATCGGCGGTTTCGAAGTGGGTCGTCGCGGGGAGCACGACATCTGCGTAGGCGGCGGTGTCGGTGAGGACCTGGTCGTGCACGACGGTGAACAGGTCCTCGCGCTCGAGGCCACGGATGAACTCGCCCTGATCCATTGCCGTAGCAACCGGGTTCGCTCCCTGTACGAAGAGCACCTGCGCCTGCGGCCAGGAACTCGCTGCTCGATGTGGCCCGGCTCCGGCGGGCTCGCCGAGCAACGCCAGGCCGACATCGTTCATGCTCAGCCGACGGCGATCGTCGCGAGGCATCCCGGCCGGCCGGAGTCGTTCGGCGTCGAGCGGTTCGGCGCCTGAGGTGGACTTGATCACACCGCTGCCGCGAGAACCGAAGTGGCCCGCGACGGCCCAGGCGGACAGCACGGCGACACATCCGGATCCACCGTTCCGATTCCGTTCGAGGCCCCAGCCGATGCGGAGCATCGCCGGGGAGGTTTCGGCAAGCATCGACGAAAACTCCTCGATCTGACCGGCGTCGATTCCGCACACATCGCCAGCATGCGCCGGGGTCCAGGCATCGGCTGCGGCGAAGAACTCGTCGACGCCATCCACGTTGTCGGCGAGGAACGTGCGGGCATGGGCGTCGTGCTCGACCAACCAACGGGCGACTGCATACGCCAGGACCACATCGGTACCGGGCCGGATCGCGAGATGCAGGTCGGCCCGAGCCGCCACCCCGGTCCGCCGCGGATCGACGACCACGAGTTTCGCACCGTTGACACGGACAGCATTGGTGATCAACGGAGTCAGATGGGTATTCGACGCGTTCGGGTTCGCGCCCCAGATCACGATCAACCGCGAGTGGTCGAGATCGAACGGATCCGCGCTGAGCATGCTCCCGTACACCTGGCGCCACGCCGCCGAGGCAGTCGCCGCACATATCGTGTGCTCGACCTCCGGGCAACCGAGCCGTTCAAACAGCAATGGGGTCAGGCCATCGCCGGCCAGGACCCCTGCCGAGGAGTTGTACAGATATGGCACGACCGTGTTCGGGCCATGTGTCTCGATGCTGGTCCGCACTCGGTCAGCGACAAGACGGATCGCCTCGTCCCAGGTCGCCGATCGGAATTCGCCGTCGCCCTTGCGCCCGGTGCGGATCAACGGCGTCAACACCCTGTCCGGCGAGTACACGCGCCGAGCGTGATGCTTCACCTTCTGACAGATGAAGCCCTGCGTGAACGGGTTGGCGTGAGGACTCGTGTCGGCGTCGACGGCGGTGATCCTGCCCTGGTCGACCGTGACTGCGAGCGAACAGCCATCCGGACAATCGAGCGGGCATGCAGTCGTGATCACCTCGGGCATGCTGACATACTGCCCGGTGGGCGAACGGGCCGCCAGCGCTGTGGCGATCCGGGTGCGATGAACTCTCAGCGGGAGTCGCGTTTGCCCTGTCGACGAGCACCCTGAGCCTGCGACGATGCAGCCCTTGACGGCGTCGAGCGGCCACCGCGGGCAGCCGATGGTGGAACGGACGCAACGTTGCTGCCACTGGTGTGTCGAACGGAGCGAGCTGCCGGCTTTGCAGGAACGGGCGTTTCGGTCTGGACGCCGGCCATCGCGAGCCGTTCGGCCTTCAGTTCGTTGGCCGAGACGCGCGCCGCAGCGCTGAGTGCGCGCGAGACGCGAGCGAGGGCGTCTTCGAAGATCTCGGCCTTGCGGAGCGTGCGGAGGTTGTGCGATTGGGTTGCTGAACGACGCCCGGCCTCGGCAACGGTGAGCCTGGACTGGCGACGATGCAGCTTGCTGTACTTGTTGCGGCCCTTCCGAATGAGCCGGTGCAGATCGACGAGCTCCTCCTCGCTCAACTCACGAAGCCGTTTGGGCTCGGTGGCGATCAGCAGGGTCTGCTTCTTCTCGCCGA
>JANOEM010000226.1:0-2739 GCA_031413195.1 Actinomycetes bacterium | reverse complement strand
TTGGCGGCCTACTCGATCGAGTTGTTCTGGAGTGATCGGTCCGTGTTCCGCAAGGAGCTGTGCGATCAGGCACTCGCAATCGCTCGTGAGCTCGGTGATGCTCGCGTCCTCGCCGAGGTGTTGTCCAGTCGCAGCACGATTACCGATCTGATGGAGCCGGGCGGGCTCGATCAGTTGATTTCGGAAGCGACGGAGAGGATCGAGGTTGCTGCGGGCATCGACGACTCACTGGTGTGCGCTGCGCTGTTGAGCCGAATGGTCGGGCACATCAGCCGGGGTGACATCACGTCAGGCACCCGCGATCTCGCCGACGGCGAACTGCTGGCAGAGCGATTGCGGATCCCCCAACTCGTCGCCCGAACCAAGATTCTTCGTGCCGCTGCAGCGCTGCTCGCCGGACAACTCGACGATGCCGATGTCCTGCTTTCCGATTATGAGGCCTTCTGCACTCGTGAAGGCGTTGGCGGAGGTGCCGGCACAGCCGGCAGCGTGCGCTACCGGCTGCAGTACGAACGAGGTGATCTCGGCGAGCTCGAGCCGTTCCTGCTCCAGATCATCGCCGCCCAGCCCGCCGTCCCGGTTTGGCGAATGGCGCTGTGCGGGGTGTACCTCCAAACCGGTCGCGTTGAGCTTGCGAGGCCGCACGTAGAAGCCATCGGCGCCGACGACTTCGCGATGGTGCCGAGGAACCAGGTCTTCTTGCTGTCGTGTTCCAGTGCGGCGCGTTACGCGGCAGAAGTGGGCGCGCTCGATGTCGCCGAGGCCGCCTACGGACACGCAGCCCGATTCGACGATTTGTTCCCGTTCTCCGGTGCGTGCTTCGAATTGCCGGTCGGGATCGGGATCGGTGCCGCAGCTTCGGCACTCGGTTGGTTCGACCGCGCCGAGCGGCACTTCGCACACTCACTCGCACTCTGCGAGCGTGCCGGGGCGCCGACCTACCTGGCGGCGACGCAGGTGCACTGGGCCGAGATGCTCGTTCGTCGCGATGCTCCTGGCGATCGCGACCAGGCCCGGATCCTGGCCCAGACGGCGAAGGCCACGTCGCAACAGCGCGGCTTGCGCTACATGCTGTCCAGGGTGGAGACGCTTCTTGGAGGTTGACCGATGACCACGACCGTGATGCCCGCAGCCTTCATCGGGCACGGCAATCCGATGAACACGCTCGAGACGAATCGCTACACCGAATGCTGGCGTGACTTCGGAATGCGCACTCCTCGGCCCCGCGCTGTGCTGTGCGTGTCCGCACACTGGTACATCGATTCCACGGCGGTCACGATCATGGCCGAACCGCGCACGATCCATGACTTCTACGGGTTTCCCGACGAGTTGTTCGCTTTCGATTATCCGGCACCCGGGCTGCCCGGTCTGTTCGACGAGATCACGGAACTCGTTGCGCCGACTTGGATCGGAGCCGACGTCGACATGTGGGGCCTCGATCACGGAACATGGTCGATTCTCGCGCACATCTTCCCGCACGCCGATGTACCCGTCGTGCAACTGGCGATCAACGCCCACAAGCCCGCCTCGTATCACCTCGAACTCGGGGCAAGGCTCGCGCCGCTCCGCGAGCGAGGGGTCCTGATTCTCGGCAGTGGCAACGTCGTGCACAACCTGGGCTTGATCGACTTCGGCGCGGGCGAGACGGGCACCGACTGGAACCACCGCTTCGCCGACGCTGTCCGCGAAGTCGTCACCACTCGACCCGAAGAACTTGTCCGGATCAACGAGCACGCTGACTATCGGTTGGCCGTGCCGACCCCCGACCACTTCTTCCCGCTTCTCTACATCGCCGGCCTAGCCAGCGCCGCCGGTCAGACGCTGCAGCCGATGATCGACGGGTACTTCGGCGGCTCGCTCTCGATGACGTCTTACAGCCTTGCCGGCCGAGACTGACTCCGGCTATGGAATTGATCGAACCCGCTCTGTTCTACACGGGAATTGTCGCCGAGCTGTACGGACCACTGCGAGCGTCCGGAGCGCCGAACGCCGACCCGTACGCACGGTTCATCGAGAGATCGGGTCAGCCGGCACTGGAGCTCGGTTGCGGGGATGGCGACCCACTGCTCGAGTTGCGATCACGGGGGCTCGATGTCGAGGGCCTCGACTCTTCGCCCGACATGCTGGCTCGATGTCGAAGCGCGGCACTCGAACTCGGGCTCGAGGTGGTGGTCCACAACCAATCGATGGAAGCAATGGACCTGCCTCGGCGCTACCGCTCGATCTTCATCGCCGGTCCGACGTTCAACCTGTTGCCCGACGATGACACCGCCACTCGCGCACTCGATCGGATCCGCGTGCACCTCGAACCTGGTGGTTCGGTGCTCATCCCGTTGTTCGTGCCGTCCCCGACGCCTAGGGAGGCCATCGGGCGGACGCGGTTACACACCCCGTCGCCGGGCACGACCATGGCGCTCACACCTGTCGAAGAGCACCGCGACGAGGAGGCCCGCTGCCAGACGACGGTCCTTCGCTACGAGCTGACCAACCCATCTGGCAGCACGGTCGAAGAACGCCCGTGGCTGCTGCATTGGTACACCCAACAGGGCTTTCGAGAACTGACCGCCGCAGCCGGACTCGAAGTCAAGGCCGTGCTGAAGCCCGAGGGTGGGGTTGCAGGTGCTGACGACGACTCGTTCGTGTTCGTTCTCGCGCATGCTCGATCGGCCGACGCGAGTGACGAAGTTCAGCAAGGAGGATCACTGTGAATCCGCAGATCAACGTGACTGCACTCGATCA
>JANOEM010000225.1:0-5224 GCA_031413195.1 Actinomycetes bacterium | reverse complement strand
GGCTTGGGGTTCTCCGCGATCCATGCTCGAACGGTCTCGCGCCGCGGATCGTCCTCGGCCGGCAACTGGAAATTCACGCACCGTTTCTATGTCCAGCGGGCACGCCTGCGCAACTCGTCCACCGCTGCAGAACCCGAGGCCGAGGTTGGTCTCGGTGTTGATCAAGGCGACGGCGCGCTGGTAGTCGTCGTCGATCGGGTCGATGGCTTTGAATCTTGGCGGGTTTCGAATTGCTCGATCGTGATCGACATGACCGAAGCCCATGCCCCATCGTTTCAGTAGGGCTGGGTAGAGGTGCGCCTGCAGACTTGTGAGCCGAATAGCGCGGAATCCGCGGTATTGGGCTAACAAGCCTGCGAGCTTTCCCCGAACCTTGATTTGTTCTGCTGCGACGCGGAACCTCGCTCGAACCACCGGTACAAATTGACCGGCGATCGTGGGCGATCTTTGGAATACTTGCGGGATGAGCCACGCCACGGACGAGCAGCTGTCGATCGGAATCGAAGATGTTCGTCGGTCGCCGTCCGACGCAGGGTCGGTGGTGATGATCGTTCGCCGACCAACCGTGGACCAGCGCGAGGTGCTCGGCTCCGCCGAACTCAACGTTGCCGAAGGGATCGCTGGCGACTCATGGAATCAGCGTTCCAGCAAGCGCACCGCTGATGGCTCGCCACATCCCGACATGCAGCTCAACCTGATCAACTCGCGTGTATCGGCCATCCTCGCTGACGATCCCGACCAGCGCGCACTCGCAGGCGATCAGCTGCACGTCGACCTCGACCTCAGCTACGACAACCTGCCTCCGGGAACGCAACTGGCGCTCGGCACCGCGGTGATCATCGTCACCGATCAACCGCACACCGGGTGCGCAAAGTTCACCCAACGATTCGGACTCGATGCGCATCGATGGGTCAACTCGGCGGTTGGGAAGGAACTCAACCTGCGCGGCATCAACGCTCGGGTTGTCGTTCCCGGCGTCGTGAGCGCCGGGGACACGATCACCAAGATCGCCTGACGACCCTGTTCGGCCCGCTCGGTTCACAGCCCTGCGCGACAGGACTACGGTGATTCCATGCGCTTCGGATTCGTGGTTCCCCACGGCGACGCAGCAGACGTCGCCGATATGGCAGCAATTGCCGAGGAAACGGGATGGGATGGTCTCTTCGTGTGGGAGGCGATCTACGGAGTCGACGCGTGGGTGTCGCTCGGGGCCGCTGCTGTGCGCACCTCCACCCTGCGCCTCGGGACCATGCTCACGCCGGTGTCCCGTCGCAAACCATGGGAACTCGCGGGCCAGGTCGCGACCGTTGATCGGCTGTCGTCGGGGCGGGTCACGTTGTCTGTCGGGCTCGGCGCGCTCGACAGTGGTTTCGCCGAGTTCGGCGAGGAGTGCGATCGGCGGGTCCGGGCCGAACTGATGGACGAAGGCCTCGAGATCATGACAAGGCTGTGGACCGGCAACCCAGTCGGGTTCGACGGCAAGCACTACACGCTCACGCCCAGCAACTTCCCGAGCATCAAGCACGTCACGCAACGGCCGCATCCGCCGGTGTGGTGCGTGGGAGCGCTCGGATCCACCCGATCGATGGCCCGCGCGACGAGCTGGCAAGGCCTGATCCCACAGGTCGTCGCCGAAGGCGGCACCCGGCAGGCAACCCTCGAGGAACTGATCGACTCGCGGGGATCGATCACGTCGATGACGGGCGGGCGACCGTTCGACATCATCGTCGAGGGCAACTTCGAAGAGCACTCACCGGCGGCATGGATGGAAGCGGGGGCCACATGGTGGATCGAGACCCTCTGGGACTCGATGCACGGACCCGACCCGATCGGCGCTGCAGTGGACCGACTGCGCGAGGGCCCGCCCGCGATCGCTTGAACACACTCGCCGACGGCCACGTAAGGTCCTCGGCATGACCGACACCTCGAACAGCCTCGGCTGGAACTTCGCCGAGATCTGGGAACGTCATGCCGATCGTTTCCCCGACGCCGTAGCCCAAATCCAAGGCGACCGGACCTACACATGGGCAGAGTTCGATCGCCGCGCCGACGGCATTGCCGCAACGTTGTTGAGTCGCGGCGCGAAGCACCAGGACAAGGTCGCGCACTACCTGTACAACGGCCCCGAGTACCTCGAGAGCATGTTCGGGATGTACAAGGCCGGCCTCGTCCCCGTCAACACAAACTACCGCTACACCGACGATGAAATCGTCTACCTGTGGGACAACGCAGATGCCGTGGGAGTGGTTTTCCACGGCGCGTTCGGCGAACGATGCAACGCGCTGCGCCATCGTCTCCCGCGCGTGCGAACGTGGATCTGGGTCGACGACGGCACCAGCCCGTGCCCCGACTTCGCCATCCCCTACGAGACTGCTGCAGCGAGCGCCAGCGCTCGGACAATTGCACCGTGGGGGCGCAGTCCCGACGACCTCTACATGCTCTACACCGGTGGAACCACGGGCATGCCGAAAGGCGTCATGTGGCGCCAGGACGACGTGATCGGCAGCCTCGACGCCGCGTCCAAACAGCCCCTGCCCGAAAGGCCGGGATGGGATGCGCTGGAACAACGGGTCTCCAAGCCCGGCCCGCGCAACTTGCCCGCAGCGCCCCTGATGCACGGCACCGGAGCGTTCAACGCAATGTGGAACCTCTGCCTCGCCGGGTCGGTCATCACGATGCAGGGCCGTCACTTCGACCCGGTCGAACTGCTCGACACCGTGCAGCATCATCGCGTCGGCAGCATCTCGATCGTCGGCGATGCGTTTGCGAAGCCGATGTTGCGGGCCCTCGATGCCGAGCCCGATCGTTGGGACATCTCGTCGCTTCGTGTTCTTGTCTCGAGCGGCGTGATGTGGTCTGCGGCAACCAAAGCCCGATTGCTGCGCCACAACAATCGCCTGATCATGATCGACAGCCTCGGCAGCAGCGAGGCGATCGGGATGGCCAACAACACGACCACTGCCGAAGGCGCCGGACAGAACGCCACGTTCGTCCTCACATCGCACACCAAGGTACTCACCGAGGACGGACGCGAGGTCGTGCCGGGCAGCGGCGAGCGCGGCCGCGTGGCACTCCGTGGTCGCACCCCGATCGGCTACTACAAGGACCCGGACAAGAGCGCTTCCACGTTCGTCACCTTCGAGGGTGTGCGCTGGAGCATCCCCGGCGACTTCGCCGAAGTCGACGCCGACGGCAGCGTCCGCCTGCTCGGCCGCGGCAGCCAGTGCATCAACACCGGCGGCGAGAAGGTCTACCCAGAAGAGGTCGAGGAAGCCCTCAAGTCGCACCCGAGCGTCGCCGATGCAGCGGTTGTGGGCTTGCCCGACGAACGATTCGGCGAAGCCATTACAGCGCTGGTCGAGGCCCATCCGGGCCACACCATCGACCACGCAGAACTGATCCAACACGTCAAGGCTCACCTCGCCGGCTACAAAGCCCCCAAGCGGATCGTCGAGGTCGACACCATCGGCCGAGCCGCAAACGGCAAGCTGGACTACAAGCGCCTCAAGTCCCAAGCCGAGTCCCCCGGACCCCCACTTCTCAACGTTCATGTCACCACCAGCGATCGTTTTTCGTAACTTGCGGTGACATGAACGGTGGGGCGAGGCGCGGTGAAGGGGGTGACGGGGCGGTGAAGGGTGCATCTCGTCGGTAGCTTCTCCTGTCATGACTGACGTGGGATTTGACGGACGGGTAGCAATCATCACCGGAGCGGGTGGAGGCTTGGGCCGCCAGCACGCGTTGCTGCTGGCGTCACGGGGTGCCCTGGTGGTCGTGAACGACCTCGGTGGCGCGGTCGACGGCACCGGCAGTGACAAGGGCGCAGCGGAGCATGTGGTCGACGAGATCAAGGCCGCCGGCGGCGATGCGGTCGCCGACACCAACAGCGTATCGACACCCGCCGGTGGCGCAGCGATCGTGCAGAGCGCAATCGACGCGTTCGGGCGGGTGGACATCGTGATCAACAACGCGGGCATCCTGCGCGACAAGGCCTTCCACAACATGACCCCGGATCTCGTCGACCCGGTCATCGATGTGCACCTCAAGGGCGCGTTCAACGTGACTCAGGCGGCATGGCCGCACATGCGTGAGCAGAAGTTCGGCAGGGTCATCAGTACGTCATCCGCAGCCGGCATCTTCGGCAACTTCGGTCAGGCCAACTACGGCGCGGCGAAGATGGGCCTGGTCGGGTTCACCCGGGTGCTCGCGGTCGAAGGCGCGAAGTACAACATCAACGCCAACGCGATTGCCCCGCTCGCCTTGACCAGGATGACCGAAGCCTTGCTCGGCGGACTCGGCGACAAGCTCGATCCAGCGCTCATCTCACCGCTGGTGACCTATCTGGTCAGCGATAGCTGCGACGTGACGGGGCGCGTGTTCAGTGTCGGTGGCGGACGGGTCGCCGAGGTGTTCATCGGCGAGACCCAGGGCTATCACCATGGCGACCTCAGCCCCGAAGACGTCCGCGACAACTGGGAGACCATCATCGCCCGCGATGGATACTCCGTGCCGACCAACCTCGGCGAGGAAACGGCGTTGTTCCTTCCCTTCCTCAGGTAGCAGGCCCTTCCTCAGGTAGCAGGCCGTCCCCGGTGGTTGGCTAAGTTGGTCGGCCATGGCAACCGAGATCAGCGTCGACGATTTCCGGGCGGCTGCTGCCAATTGGATCGAATCCAATCGGCAGCACGCACCGCGCGACTACGGCGCGATCTGCCCGCCGGACCTCGTCGAACAGGGCGTCGAGTGGCAGCGGCGACTGTTCGCTGCCGGCTACGCAGGAATCCATTGGCCGACCGAGTTCGGCGGACGCGGGCTCGTGTCGGAACACCAGGCTGCCTGGATCGAGGAATGTGCGCTCGCCGCAGTGCCACCGTTTCTGAACATGGTCGGGCTCGTGCTCGCCGGACAGTCGATCATCAAGTTCGGCACCGAGGCCCAGCGGCGACAGCATCTGTTGCCGACCCTCGACGGGAGCAGGGTGTGGTGCCAACTCTTCAGCGAGCCCGGGGCTGGAAGCGACCTCGGTGGCCTCTCGACTCGAGCCGAGCGCGACGGTGACCGATTCGTGGTCAACGGCCAGAAGGTGTGGTGCAGCGGCGGGCGGTGCAGCGACTGGGGAATCCTGATGGCACGCACCGATCCCGACGCAAAAAAGCACGAAGGCATCTCGTTCTTCCTCTTCCCGATGGACTTGCCCGGCGTTGAGATTCGCCCGCTCAAACAG
>JANOEM010000224.1:0-2172 GCA_031413195.1 Actinomycetes bacterium | reverse complement strand
CGCAGCGCCGGCGAGTTCGTCTGTGGCGGCTCGAGCGAACAACGCACTCGTGATCTCAGGCCGTGGGGTGCGGAACCGATCGAAGGCAACGTCGTTCGGCAGCCAGATCGTGTCGACACCGAACAGCCGCGAGATCGGCGCGACCGCCTCGATTTCCTGGCTCCCTTCTTGGAATCGATCGTCGAGTGCGTAGAGCAGGTCCATCGCTCCGGCGCTTCCGAGTGGGAGCAGGTCTCGGGTCACGAGCGGGCGATTCGTCATGCCCGGCAACGGCGGGTCGACGGTGTATCCCCATCGATAGGCGCCGAACTCGATCCCGGGCAGTTGCATGACCCGGTAGCCGTCCGGCAGCGAGTCGAGTTTGTCGGCCGCCTGCTCCCAGGATTCGGGCGGGTGTTCGTCGCGAATCAGGATCGGGTCGACGAATCCGCTGTTGAACAGCACCGGCAGGTTCACCACCGCCAGGGCGGCCAATGCGAAGGGAACGGCCTGACGCAGCCGAATGCGGGTGTGCGAGACGGCAGTCGCCAGCGCACCCAACCCGAGCGCGAAGCCGAGCGTGCTGAGCGGAAGCGCGCGTGTGCTGCTGCGCATCGCGAGGGCGAGACTGGACCGAGAGTTGTCGGCAAGGCCCGACATCAACGGCGACGGGTCGTCGATCGGATGCACACCGACTGCGAGCACGACCCCGACGAAGACGAGCAGGATCGCGAACCGCCGGGCCGACCACCGAGTGGCCACCAGGCCGACCATCGCGAGCCCGAGGATCAGGAATGTCACCGCGATCGCGCGACCTGATGCCATGTAGTCGAACGAAGCGGTCGTCGTGAACCCGACCGGATCGCGGACATAGAAGAGCCAGTACCCGAGCCCGCGCATGACCTCGGTACTGGATGAGGTGAGCGAGACAGCCTCGAGTGTCTCCGAGTAGCCGAGGACATCGGCCCCGTACTTTCCCTGTACGGAAAGCATCGAGATCCACCACGCCGACACCACCAGGCTGATCGAGCCGAGCTTGGCGGCAACGACGAGTGCTCGTCGCCAGGTGATCGAACGCTGCCAAGCGGCATGAACGAGCCAGAGCACCGGGGCCGGCGCGATCATCAGGATCGCCGTCGCGTTCGTTGCGCTGATCGTCGCGATGACAAGGCCGAACAGGCCGATGTCGCGCCAGCGTGTGCGTGTTCGCGTTGCGGCGCGGATGGTGAGACCGATCAACCATCCGAGGCCCGCCCATGGCAGCAGCATGGTCGAGGTCCGCGAGATGTAGGGCAGGATGTATGGCGTGAGCTGGTAGAACAGTGCGGCGACGAGCGCGCCACCGGCGGACATCCCGAGCATCTTCGCGACCCACCGCACACCGAGTCCGGCGACGAACATCAGGGTCCCGATCCACAGGCGGTGGGCAACCCAGTCGGGGACGCGCAGCGATTGCATGATCGAGAACCACGGCCCGGCGGGCCACAGGTAGCTGACCGTCTGGTGGGGGACCCAGCCAGCGAACTGGCGGCTGTCCCACGAGTACAGCGCGTCCCCGGTCAACCGGGCCGGGTCGAGGTACAAGAACAGCTTGGTGTCCGTCGGCATCTTGCCCGGTGCAGCAGTGAGTGTCGGCAGGTATGCGAGCACGGCGAGGATGGCCACGTGCAGGGCCGTGGTCGACTTGAGGACTCGATTTCCGATGGAAGCGAGGCGTCCCGACGAGGCGGGGCCGAGCGTGGTGGCTGTTCCTTGGTGGGAGTTCGGAAGGGTCATGGGAAGCTGGCACGACGGGAAGTCGGCGGCAAAAGCTAACACGGTCGAGGGTTCTGTGATGAGCACTCCGAGTGCCGCCTGCCGTGGAATTCGGTGCGATCCAGCGAGTCGGCAGGCGAGAGGGCTAGCGTTGCGCCTCGTGCAAACGGTCGTCGTCGTCCCCACCTATCAGGAAGCCGACAACATCGTCAGATTTCTGACTGCGGTTCGGGCCAGCATGCCGACCGCCAGGATTCTGGTGGTCGACGACAACAGCCCCGACGGAACGGGCAACCTGGCCGAGTCGGCGGCGGTCGAACTCGGCAACATCGAGGTCCTGCACCGTCCCGCCAAGCTGGGCCTCGGAAGTGCGTACCGTCACGGGTTCTCCGAGGTGCTCGATGGACGTGCCTTTCATGGTGATGGTGATGGTGATGG
>JANOEM010000223.1:0-13686 GCA_031413195.1 Actinomycetes bacterium | reverse complement strand
GCGCGACGTGCGTCCTCGCTATCGGCGTGTGCGCGGGCATCCTGACGATCGCTCGCCGACTCGGCGGCATGCGGGTCGAGTACGGGGTCCTTGCGATGTTGCTCGCACTTGTCAGCGGTTTCGGCCTTGGTGTTCTCACCCAACCGTGGAACCCGTACATGCCGCTGCTCTTTTGGTGCCTTGCGTTCGTCGCCGGCTGGGCGGTTCTCGCAGGCGACAGCGCAATGCTGGTCGTCGTGGTCGGGGCGGCCACCTTCGGTGCCCAAACGCACATCTCGTACCTCACCCTGTCGATCGGGATCTGCGCAGTGGCGATTACCTTTGTTGCCTGGCAATCACTGCGGGCCACCGAGCCCTCCACGCGAACCAGCAGCCGACGCCATCTGCTGATTGCCATCGGCGTCGGAGCGGTTCTGTGGAGTCCCGTCTTCCTCGACCAGGTTCTGCGTACCCCCGGCAACCTCAGCATGCTCAAGGAACACTTCGCGTCGCCGGCCGAGACAGTCATCGGCTTGCGGACGGCAGCTTCGCTGATGCTGCGCCACCTCGATCTCGTCCACTTCTTCACCGGCACTGGTTCCGGTGACATCACGGTCGCGGCCGAGTGGCCGGCGGGGTCGCCGTTGCTCGGCCTGACGGTCCTGGCACTGTGGCTCGCCAGCGTCGTGGTGGCCGTCAGAGCACGCCACCGACGCTTGATCGCGCTCGACGTCGTCATTGCGCTCAGCCTGTTCCTCGGTTGGATCTCAGCGTCACGGATCTTCGGCAAGATCTGGTTCTACCTCACCCTGTGGGCGTCGGTCCTCGGACCGATGATGGTCATCGCGATCGTGTGGTCCGTAGTCGTCATCGCCCGCAGACGCACGGACCAGCGCACGCAGCAGACCGTGCTCCGGACGATCACCGTGCTGACCGCTGCGACGGCAATTTTCGCGTTCACGTCGCTCGTCGTGAGCGCCGCCGGATCGAAGCCTCCTGAGTTTCGCCTGTCCGAGTCGCTTCGTTCGGTGGTCGGCCCGACGGTTCGAGCGCTCGAGAACGATGTCGGTGGATCGACGGGTCGTGACGGAACGTACAGCGTCTTGTGGAACGACGCCTACTTCTTCGGTTCGCAGGGCTACGGGCTGGTCAACGAACTCGAACGACAAGGTTTCGACGTCGGTTCCCCGAACACGTGGCGCGTACCGCTCACCAAGTACCGAGTCATCGAGACCCAGGATGCGACCGCGGTCGTGCAGTTTGCGACCGGTTCGTACATCGCCAAGTGGGACGCAGTCGATGGCGCCGTCAAGGTCATCGAGTCCGACCTGCGCACACCGGCCGAGATCGCCGAGTTCGATTCGCTTCGGCTCGAGTTGATCGCCGATCTCGAGAAACTCGGCCTGCAGGACCTGATCGATGAGGTCGACGTCAACCTGTTCGGCGTTCAACTCGATCCACGGGTGCCGAACGCCCAGCAGCGAAAGGTCAATCGGATGCTCGACCTCGGTCAGCCAACGGCGGTGTATATCGTTCCTCCGACCGTCTTCGCTCAACAGGAGTGAGCCCGCTGCGGGTGAGTTCCATCGCCGACGACCGGTGGGGTCGCGCGGTCGCGTTCATCCGCCGACCCGAGGCGATCGCATGCGCGTTGGTGGTCCTCGGGATCCTCGTAGCCGCGATTCGGGCAATCGCCACACACTCACTTCCGATCGGGGACAATGCGCTGTTCGTGATCCGTAGCAGGGATGTGTTCTCCACCGCTCACTTCCCACTGCTCGGAACGGCATCATCGGCCTCGATCGGAGCCGGCACCGGACTCAACCATCCGGGACCCTTGCTGTTCGACCTGCTCGCCATTCCAGTCAGCCTGTTCGGTGCGACTGCCGGGATCGCCATCGGCGTGTCGCTCGTGAACATCTGCTCGGTGATCGGAGTCTCCATCATCGGTTACCGAATTCGGGGCCGAGTCGGATCGTTGCTCGCGACCGCAGCGGCGGCGGTGGCCACCTGGACTCTCGGAAGTGCGATCCTCGTCGAGCCGTGGAACCCGCATGTCCTGATCCTTCCCTGCCTGCTGATGCTGATCGCTGCCGCCGGAGTAGCGGGCGGCGACATCACACTGGTCCCGGTCTTGATCGTCGTGGCCAGCCTGTGCATGCAGACACACCTCAGCTACTTCATCCTTGTGCCCGTCATCTGCGCGGCGGCAGTCGCCGGCGCGTTCCTGGTCTGGCGACGCCGGTTGGCTCGCTCGGGCGACGATCGGGGCGCAGTTGTCCGTCGACTTCGAAAGACTGCCGTCGTCGGTTGCGTGACTCTGATCGTGCTATGGCTGCAGCCGCTGTGGGACCTGATCAGCAATGGCCGAGACGGCAACCTCTACAAACTGCTCACCAATGACAACGGTGACGAACCAACGATCGGTGCTCGGCTTGGCCTTCGATTGATCACCTCGGTGATCGGTCTCCCCAGCGGCTGGGGCCGCACGGCGTTCATCACCGCGATCCCTGACACCGGCTACGAGCCCGATGGGATCACGGTGCGGCCGGAGAGCGTGGCCGGGCTTGCAGTTTCGATCGGCATCCTCGTCCTCGTCTGTGTCGCCCTCTTCGCTCTCGCCCGCCGCTCATGGAATCGAAACGACTTTCGCGCGGTCGCTGTCGCCGGCATGTTCGGGGTTGCGCTGGCTGCGTGTGTGATCACCTTCATCGTGATGCCGTTCGGGCCTCTGGGCCTGCGTCCCCATCAGATGCGGTGGCTGTGGGCGCTGGGTCCGTTCATGCTCTTCGCAGCGTCCGTCAACCTCGCCGACGACCTCGCTGCCGACCCCGAGGCCCACATCGAGGCCAACCCTCGCCGAATCCGTGTGGCTCAGCCAGTGCTGCTCACCGCCATCGCCGTCCTCGCCATGCTCAACCTGCCTGCGTACACCCAGGGCGCCGGCCCGAACAGTGAGACCGACGCGATTCCGGTCGCGGTCGATCTCTCCGATCAAGTCGAAACCGCTGACATTGCGGGGGATGTCGTCTTCGATCCGACCGGCAGTCGATTCGCCGAGCCGTACAGCCCCGCCGTCCTTGCTGCATTGCACGACAATGGCCAGTCGTGGTTCGTGACCGACGAGTACCTGATCCGCCAGTTCGGCGAGTCCCGACGATCGCGCGGCGACGAAGAATTGCGGCTCACGGTTGTCGAGGGCATTGCAGCGCTCTTGCCGCCATCTGACACAGAACGAATCGCGTTCGTCACGCCGTTGTCAGCCATCGAGGTCGACGATCTCCTCCAAGGCGAGCAGGAGCTCATTGCTTCGATCGAGCAGACCGGTGTGCTGCTCACACCTGAGGGAGAGTCCCTCGTGTCGTCGGGGAGATATCTCGTCTCGCTCGACACGCTGATCGACGCTCCGGCGAACGCGTCTTTCCTTGTCGAATCCGGCACGGTCGCCCAACTCGTTGCTGATGACGCGCTGCTGATCCCTGACGGGTTGGTCCCGCTCTACGAGGGTGTCACAGCGCTGCGGCGGCGGGTCGGCACGGACACGGTTGCCGTGTTCGTCTCGCCTCGGGCAGCAATCGAGTCGCAGTGATTGACCCGACGATCGTCCAGCCCTGAACCCGCGACAGATACGCTCCTCGTTGCCCGCTCATGCAGTTCATCGTTCGCCTCCAGTCTCTGTTCCGGACCCGACCCGGTAAGCGCCTCGCCGTAGCGCTCGGCGTCGGTTTCGGGCTGCGACTCGCGTTCGGGTTGTGGACGATGCGGGCGACCCCGACGATTCTCGGCGACCAGTACTCGTACTGGTACTTCGGCAACGAGATCGCTCACGGCCGGGGGTACATCTCGTACTCGACCGGCTCGGCAACCTCCTACTACCCGATCGGGTACCCAGCCCTTCTCGGAGTCGTGTACTGGTTCGGCCTGCATACACCGCTACCCGACAACCAGCCGTTGATCACGATGATCGTACATCTGCTGATGTCATCGGCCTCGATCGCACTCGTGTACTTCGTCGCCCATCGGATGTTCTCCGATCGATCGACCGGGCACAGGATCGCGCTGATCGCAGCGTGGGTCGTCGCCCTTTTTCCGAGCTTGATCGCCGGAGTCGGTACGTATTCGTTGGAGACCGCATTCATTTTCTTCACACTGTCGGCGGCGTCGTTGATCATTGCCCACGACTTCTCTCGCGGAGCGGCCGGCTGGCGTCGCCTGGTCGCCTTCGGCGTCTTGCTCGGTCTGTCCGCGTTGATCCGACCGTTCTCGCTCCCGCTGCTCCTCGGACTTGCGGTTGCCCTGTGGTGTGCGCGGTGTGGCTGGCGCTCGGCGTTGCGCCAACTCGGTTGGGTCGTCCTCACCCTCGTTGTCGTCTTCACTCCGTGGACCATTCGAAACGAGCAAACCTTCGACAAGATCGTGCCATTCTCGACCAACCTCGGTGATGGATTGTGCATGTCGAGATTTCCCGGATCGAACGGTCAGTTCACGTGGGCAACTCATGCCTGGTGCGCTGACTCGACATTGCCCGAGGCCGTCAGGAACCCTGCCAACACCCGCGCCGCAATTCGTTTCGTGCTGGAGAATCCCGGCGAGGAACTGCGCCAGATCCCGCACCGGTTCATCGGAATGATGGAGCACGATCACGCGACCCTCGAAGAAGCGGTCAGCAACGGATCCGGACTGCGGACCGACTCCACGTTGTACCGGGCGATGGCCAACTACTCCGATTGGTACTTCTTCGTGGTCTGCCTCGCGTCGTTGTTCGGACTCGTACCGGTGTTTCGGCGATGGAGATTCGATCCCGTCACGGGTCCCCGGCGGGCGATCTTCGGGGTTCTGACCGTCAGCCTGATCCTGATCCCGGTCGGGCTGTGGGGGAACCCACGATTTCACGTGCCGTTCCTCCCACTCCTCGCGATCCTCGCGGCGGTCGGCGCGTCCCTGCTGATCGATTGGCGATCAGATCGAGCGAGCAGTCTCGTAGCGGGTGGCGCGCCGTTGACTGCGAGCGAGGACTTCTCCGTGGAGGCCCTTGATCACGCCGAGCGCTGAGTTGTCCCACGTCAGCGAGCGAGTTCGAACGAGCGCCGCTCCGGCGAGTTCACTTCGGCGCTCATGGTCAGTCAGCAGGTCGGCCATCGCGTCACCGAGGTGATCGAGGTCGGCGAGCACGCCCGTCACGCCGTCGACCACGCTGCAACGGTGACCACTGATGTCGGTTGCAACCGCAGCCACACCGCAGGCCGCGGCCTCGGTGAGGGTCAAGCCCCAACCCTCTGCAAGTGACGCGCTGCTCACCAACCAAGCCTGCTGATAGATGGACCGCAACTCCTCTCGCCGCAGATGGCCCGCAAGAGTGATCCACGATGTCGCGTCGTGTAACGCAATCATCGCTTCGAGGCGTTCGCGTTCGGGGCCCTCACCGACAATCATCAGCTGCAGGTTCGGCACCCGCCGGCGGGCGACGAGTGCCGCCTCGACGAGCTTGTCGAACCGCTTCACCGGGGCCAACCGGCCAACCCCGACCACCAGCGGCACCGCCGATCGATCCGAGCCCGGGCAGAAAAACGGATCGACCCCATTCGGAACCGCTGTCACATGCGTCGATGGAAAGCCCAGCTGGATCAACTCGTCGCGGGTCGCATCAGACGGGGTCAGGGTCCGGATACGGCGGTACAGCGGCGGCGCAAGGCGAGTTTCCATGATCCGCCCGGCGGCCGCGAACGGCTTCGGCAAGAGTTGATCCCACATCGGCCCGTGCACGTGATGCAAGAACATGATCTTTGGGTTGCGGCACCACAGTGGGCTCAACCACGGAACACCGTTCCAGATCTCGACCAAAGCGTCGGACCCACCCATCCGGCGGGTCAGTTCCGATGCGATCGTTCGGGGGAAAACGCTGTAGCGGCTCCCGCGCCTGACGACGTCGTAGCCGCTGCGCGCAGCGGTTGGAGCAAGCCCCTGCGCAGCCGAGGTGCGGTGCAGCACGCTCAAGCCGGCCTCGGCAAAACGACTCATGAACTCGTGAGCGTGCAGCTCCGAGCCACCGGCGTCGGGATCATCGAGGTCTCGCCAGGCCAATACGTGTACCCGACGGGCACCGAGACGCATCATGTCCGCGGCAAGATCGGCGATCTGCGGCTCTGCGGGGAGCGTGGTGGAACTCGTCATTGCCGGGTCATACCTCTACAAGTCATCGGTTCATCATCAGATCGTCACGGGTCATCATCGGGTCGGGCAGCTCGAAGCACCCCCGAACACGAATTTGACCATCGTACGACGCGCCGTTGCCCCGGCCCCGCCTCTGACCGAAAACCCCGTAGCATCTCCGGACTGTGCCAGATGTGAAGGACCCCTCGACCATGCCCTTCGTGCTCGGCCACCGACTCCGCTGGCGGATCCCTGCTCGAATCGATCTGGTCTGCCTGGGGCTGCTCAGTGCGTTCATCGCGCTGCCCCTTCGTGGCCTGTACGCAGCGACCGGCAGTTCGATGGAGGAAGGCTTCATGCTGGTCTTCCCGGAGCGCCTCGTTGCCGGCGACGTCCCGAACGTCGACTTCTTGCACCTGTACGGCCCCGGGTCGCTGCACACCTTGGCCGGTTGGTATGGCCTGTTCGGTCATTCCCTCGCGAGTCAACGCACGTTCGGACTGCTTCAGCACCTCGGGATCATTTTCGGGATCTATGTGCTTGCCCGAATGTGGGGCCATCTCCTTGCTCTGGCCTGCGCCGCGGCATCCACTCTGCTGATCCTGACCCCGATCGGACTCTCCGCTCTCGCTTGGGAGGGTGGTGTCGCGCTCGGATTGTGGAGCGTGGTGTTTGCGGTCAGGAGCTACCACCTTCTCCAAGACTCCGAGAGTCGAACGGAGGGCTCTGTCGCATCAAGTGCTGGTGTCGTATCCGGATTTGGTGGCGGTTCAGGAATCTGGGCCGGCATCGCTACACGCAATGCCCTGTACTCGGCTGTCCTTGCCGGTCTCGCACTCACGTTCCGGCCGGACCTGATCGTTGCGCTCTCCCTCGCCCATGGCTGGATGCTGTGGCGGCGCCGCAGTCGATCCGCACTGACCATCTTCGCCGCCGGCCTCGTTGTCGGCCTGATCCCGTTCTTCGTGCATCTTGCGATGGCCGGCATCACCAAGAGCTTCCAGGGCATGGTCATCGATCCTGTCGTCCACCTTCGGCCAGGGCGCGAGCTCCCTCGCCCACCGAGTTGGGGGATCGAGGACGGCGCGCTGCAAGCGGTTGCCGAGGGCGTCCCCCCGTGGTGGGGCTTGCCGGCCCTCGCGGCGAGCAAACAGCTGTTCCTGTGGTTCTTCGCGATGTTGCTCGTCGCAATCGGGAATGTCGTCGTCGCCTTCTTCACGCTCCGGCACGGGGCGGCGGCCCCCGAGAACCAGCCCGACTCCGGCGATCGCGCCGGCTTCGGTGGATCGACAACAACGCAGCGTGGGGTTGCGCTGATGATGGGTTCACTGTTCGGTCTCGGGATCGTGCCCCAGGCACTGCAGCGGCCCGATTCCACCCACCTTGCCTGGGTCGTATGCATCAGCTTCTCGCTCCTTCCGGTTGCCCTCTTCGAAGTGTTCCGGCGACGGGTCCCCCGCTTCGGCGTGACGACAGCGAAAGTCGTCTCGATCGGTGTCATCGCGGCGATGTTCTTCGTGATCAACCCCTTCTTCACCTACCGCGCGTACATCCTCCACAGCCGGGTCAGCGTCGGTAACCTGCCTGTCCCGTTCGAGGTGCGCCGCGGTGACCGGCAGTTCTGGGTCGGCGACTACTTCGTCGCCAAGGCTTCGAATGCCGCGATCGCGGATCTCGAGCAGATGGCCCAACCTGGCGACCGATTGCTCGTCGGCCCAGCCGATCTTGCTCGCACGATCTATAGCGACGTGATGTTCTACTACTTCTTCCCCGAACTCGATCCGGCGACCTACTACATCGAGATGGATCCAGGTCTCGCTGACAAGGCGGGTTCGAGCCTCGCCGCCGACGTCGCGTCGGCCGACTGGCTGATCCTGACCAACTTCTGGACCGGCTGGAA
Organism: Actinomycetes bacterium; assembly: GCA_031413195.1. Taxonomy (GTDB): domain Bacteria; phylum Actinomycetota; class Acidimicrobiia; order Acidimicrobiales; family Ilumatobacteraceae; genus WLMZ01. The sequence goes on along the minus strand of JANOEM010000223.1, from coordinate 5,657 downwards.
CGAGCCGAATGCGTCGTCGATCCGTGGCTCAGACGTCCCCAACCAGGTGGTCGCGGATCAGTTCTGCCTTGTCGGGAACTATGAAGAGGCTTTGGTACTGCTGTACCGGCGGTGTGCCGCAGGTGACGGAATCAGCCCAGCGGAAGTCGGCGAAAGATCGGCCCGGGTACGTGCCGCAGGAGGCTGAACACGATTCGCAGGATCCCGGGCGCCCAAACGATGCGTTTCCCGCGGCGCAACCCGTCAGCGGTCACATCGGCCACCTTGCCCGGGGTGGTGGCAAAAGGGGCCGCCTTCATTCCTTCGGTCATCGCCGAATGCACGAAACCCGGCCGAACGATCAACACCTTGGCCCCGGTTCCCTCGAGTGAATCCCCGAGTCCCTGGGCAAACGCATCTTGCCCGGCTTTCGACGAGCCGTAGACGAAGTTCGCCTTGCGGACACGCTCTCCTGCCACGCTCGACAAGACCACGAGCCACCCGTGACCCTGACTCCGAAGTTGCGCTGCGACGGCGAGTCCCGCACTGACCGACCCGGTGTAGTTGATCGAAACCGCCGTGGCTGCTGCCACGGGATCGAGATCGTACGTCGACTGCTCGCCCAACACACCGAAGGCCATCACGACGACGTCGAGGTCTCCGACCTCGGCAACGACGCGGTCAACGAACCCAAGGTGCGTCTGCGGCCGATTGGCATCGAACTCCATCGCGGTGACGGCGACACCTGGGGTGCTCAACTCACGAACGGTTGCTTCGGCGGCGGCTGGATCTCGGCAGCCCAGCACAACGTTGCGAAGGGTGGGCGACGCGAGGCGACGAACAATGGCCAGCCCGATGTCACTCGTTCCACCGAGGAGCAGGATCGATTGTGGTTCACCAAATGAGTTCTGCATTGTCCGTCTCCGAGTCGTCAGCCGATGAGTTCGAGGCGTCGGCCGAGATCGCTCTGCCACACACCGTCCGGATCGATCTCGTTCCGAACCGCCTGCCACTCGGCGAGGCGAGGGTATCCCCGCTTGATCGCGAGCGGGGTGGTGTGTGAATCCTTGGCCATGTAGTGGCGTCCGCCGGCGTCGAGCACGACGATATCCAGCTCGTGCAGCATGCTTGCGAGACCGCGAGTGCCGACGGGGATGTCCAGCGTCAGCGTCCAACCAGGTGCCGGAAAGCTGAGCGGGGCAGGATTGGCGGCGCCGAATCGCTTCAAGACGGTCACGAAACTCGCAGCGCCCGAAGAAGCCAGCCGCTCGACCACATTTCGCAACGCGTCCTCCTCCCCGAACGGGACGAGGACCTGATACTGCACGAACCCGCGCGGCCCGTACGCCTGATTCCATGCGCCGATCATGTCCAGTGGATGGAAGTACTGCGGGATCGACTGGAGTTCGCCCGTGCGATACTGCGGCGCTTTCCGGAACCACATCTCGTTGAACGCCTTGGTCGACAATCGGTTGATCGCGCTGATCGGGACGATCGGAGGCACACTCGCCAGCACGTTCGCCTCGTAACGACGCGCTGATACTCGGTCGGCCTCAGGTAGTTGTTCGAGCGTTGCATGCTCACCGCGAGACAACACGCTCCGCCCGAGATGGCGTCCCTTGGCCATCAGATCGATCCACGCAACCGCGTAGCGGTAGCGGTGGTCTCCCTCCTCCATCAAGGTCAGGACGTGATCGAGGTCGTGAGCCCTCGTTGTGTCGACAATGCACCGGCTGGTCTCGATCTGCAGGACGTGAATCGTCGCCGACAGCACGATGCCCGTCAACCCCATCCCTCCGATCGTCGCCCAGAACAACTCCGGTCGCTGGGTGGGGCTGAGGACCACAGTCGAGCCGTCTGCAAGCAGCAAGGTCATCTGCCGGACATGATTTCCGAATGAACCCTCGAGGTGGTGGTTCTTGCCATGGATGTCACTTGCGATGGCGCCGCCGATGGTGACGAATCGCGTGCCAGGGGTGACCGGCACGAAGAAACCTCGGGGCACGAGCAGTCGGAGCAGAGCGTCGATGCTGACTCCCCCACCCACGGTCACTTCGTGGTCCGCTTCGTTGAGCACCGCATCGTCGGCTGAGCCGGCGAGGCGGAGCACGACGCCCCCGCCGTTCTGTGCAGCGTCGCCGTACGACCGGCCGAGGCCGCGTACCAACGCACCGCGTTCAGGGGCTGCGAGAACGGCCTCGGCGACGTTTGCAGCGCTAACCGGCACAAGGTGTGCACCGCTTCCGGCCGTACGCCCCCAGCCAGTGAGACGAGAGAGATGAATCGGCGTGCTCACGAGAGCGCAAGCCTACCCGTCGCCTCGCAGGTCAACGGGGTCAGTACGGCCACTCCGGCTCGGGACGGTCGAGCCGCTTCATGACCTTGCCGAGCCCGAGTGTGAGCAGGACCTTGAGCGAGACGTTCTTCACGAACCACGGCAGTTGGGCGAGTTGGTGAAGCGAGTTGACTGCTCGGCTGCGACCACTGCCATCAAGATCGGCATGGTAGATCGTGAGCGACCGGGCTCGACCGGCGTATCTGAACCTTCGACCGAACATCAGCTCCCTGCCGATGGCAGTTGTGACTCCGACCGATGAGAACGAGTCGTGGATCAGCAGGGTGCCTCCCGGTTGGACACGCGCGCCCCACTCGACGATGTCCTGCCTCGCCGGCGCGTAGCGATGGGCACCGTCTATGTACAGCACGGCGATGTCACCGACCACCTCGTCGTGCGCGTCGTCGCTCATCGCGCGCACGTGGCGGACCCGATCGGTGACGCCCGCCTCGGCAAGATTCGTGTTGAAGATCTCGTGATCGGTCGCTGCCTCTGAGGCAAACCCGTCGATCTCTTGAGGACCGCGATCGTTGCCGGCATGCGGATCGATAGCGATCACCGATACGCCTTCTTCGGCCGCCGATGCCAGCACGATCGTGCTTCGGCCGCGGAAGCTCCCGATCTCGACGATCTGGTCGCCTACATGGCAAGCAGAGGCTGCGTCGAACAAGGCCTTGGCCTGATCAGGCGACATCCACCCGTCGACTTCGGCAACGCTGTGAAGCACCTCGGCGAACGACCGCTTGTTGGAATTCTGATCCGTCATGAGACATACACCCCTGTAGCGAAGACAGCGAGCCAAATCAGACCAAGGATCTGCAAGGTTCGGTCGGCGATGAAGATCTCCTCGGGCGCTGCCCCGTGCCCTTGCTCCAGGATCAACAGATAACGGAGCAAAGCGGTGAGCATCGGCACGATGGAGAGTTGATAGAACGGCAGGGAGGACTCGGCCATGTCCTTGGCCTCGAAGGCCCAGATGCAGTATGCGACCAGCGTTGCGCCGCAACTGACGGACAGAACGATCCGCAGAAACCCGAGTGAGTAATCGTCGAGGGTCGCCCGCGCAGCCGACGGCGTGTCGCCATGCTCGCGCAGCTCCGCGTAGCGCTTTCCCGTGACGATGAACAACGCGCCGAAGGACGTGACCAATAAGAACCACGAACTCATCGGCACTCCGGTTGCGGCAGCACCGGCGATTGCACGCACGACGAATCCGGCAGCGACCGCGATCAGGTCGACGACCGCGATGTGCTTCCAGATCGCGCTGTAGGTCGTCGTCAAGGCCACGTACACGATGCACGCGACTCCCGCCTGCCATCTGGTCGTGAACGCGAGGGCGGGACCGCCGATCAGCAGCAGGGTGCCGACGACTCGTGCAACGTTGATCGGAACCTCACCGCTTGCGATCGGTCGAAGTCGCTTCGTCGCGTGAACCCGGTCGGCTTCGACATCGAGGATGTCGTTCCAGTAGTACGTCCCGGCGCTGGCCATGCAAAACGCGACGAAGACGATCACCGATCGCACGAATGGCTGGGCTTGGGTCAACACTCCCGCAGCGGCCGGAGCTGCGAAAACGAGGACGTTCTTGACCCACTGCTTCGGCCGCGCCTCCTTGATCAAGCCCGCAATCATGACGGGCGCTCGGGTTCTTCAGCGATGATGCGGTCCTTGACATTCGTTCTATGGTGGGCGGCGAGCAAGAGTTCACGATCACCGTTGCTGTCACCGTACGCCCAGATCTCTGCGTGTTCGATGCCGGTCTCCGCCATCCATGCACGGAGCCGGCGCTCTTTCTCGGGACCGCGACAGTTGCTGCCTTCGAGTTCGCCGGTGTAGCAACCGTCCTCGCCGACGACTCCGTCCGTGCACAACACGGCGTCCACGCCGAGGCTGCGGCCGAGCGGATGCAAGTAGGCCCCGAGGGACGCCGAAACGAGAACGACCTGATGACCCTGACGTTGATGCCATGCGAGTCTGCGTGGTGTATCGGCGCGCAGGTGTGTTGCCTGGATCTCGTCCGCGAACACTGCACCGAGGTTGTGAACCGAGTCCGCGTCACGCCCCGCCAGGGCAGCGCGCACGACGACCTCCTTGAAACGATCACGATCCCGGTGAAGGGTCGCTCTGGCGATCGCCGCTGGCTGCCGGGCGCAGCCTGCGGCGAGTCCGCGTCGACCCGCAAGCCTTTCGAGAAAGGGCAAGACGCAGTCCCGGACGCTCAGCGTGCCATCGAAATCGAACGCAGCCACGACGGGACGGCCGCTGTGGGCCTCGGGGCTCATCGCGGTCCACCGATCGTCTCGAGCATCGACCAGAACCGAGGCCAACTCTTGGAGACGACGCCGGGGTCACCGACCAGTACACCGGGCACTCGCAGGCCGAGCACCCCGAAAGCCATTGCGAGACGATGGTCGTCATGGGTTTCCAGTTCTGTGCCAGCACCGAAGCCCGGCTCAATCCTGATCCCGTCGTCCAATTCGACCGCGGAGACTCCGCACTTGCGCAATTCGCGCGCAAGGTCGCCGATCCGGTCGCTCTCCTTGGCTCGGATGAACCCGACGCCGGTGATCTCGGTCGCTGTCGTTGCAAAAGGAGCCACGACGGCGAGCGTCGGCACGAGATCGGACATGTGTGCCATGTCGATCGACAGGCCGGCTAGATCACCGTTGCGCCGCACCGTCGTGGTCCGCGGCGTCCGAGAGACGCCGCAGCCCATTTTTTCGAGCACCGTCGCGAATTCGGCGTCACCCTGCAGGGAGGTCTGACCGAGGTCCACGACCGTCACCGAGCCGCCGCAGACGGCGGCAGCGGCGAGGGGGTAACTTGCCGAACTCGCGTCGGGTTCGATGGTGTAATCGCATGCGAGATATCGGCCGGGGCCAACCATGACAACCGCCTCCTCGATTCGCACGTCGGAGGCTCCGAATGCGCTCATCACGGCGGCCGTGATCGCGAGATACGGACGCGACACCAACGGCGAACTCAGCTCGATCCGGACTCCACCGGGAAGATAGGGCCCGATCAGCATCAGCGCGGTGATGATCTGACTGCTGACGTCGCCGGGAACGGTCACAGTTTGGCGGATCGCGCCGCCCGATCGGGGAATTGCCCGGATCCGAACGGGGAGGTGACCCCAGGCATCTGCTGGTTCCACTTCTGCACCGAGTTCGAGCAAGGCATCGTGAAGGGGCGCCATCGGCCGGGTCCGCAGCGGCGGCTGCCCGTCGATCTCGTAGTCGCCGGTTCCGATCGCACACAGGGCTGTGACGAACCTCGATGTCGTCCCGGCCAGCCGAGCATTCAGTCGCAATGGCCCCTCGCAGAGCAAGCCACCCGTGCCGCT
>JANOEM010000222.1:0-2435 GCA_031413195.1 Actinomycetes bacterium | reverse complement strand
TCAACAAGCTCAACGGCTTCTTCGCTTTTTGTATTTACGATAAGCAAGAACAATCATTCTTTATAGCCCGCGATCGATACGGTATAAAACCGTTACTGCACGGCGAGGAGCTGTCGCGCTTCGGCCGCCGACAGCGCAATCGGCTTCTCGCAGATGACATGCTTGCCGCGCTCGGCAGCTTGGATCGTCCACGGCACGTGCAGGTGATTCGGCAGCGGGTTGTAGATGGCGTCGATGTCCTGGTCGGCGAGCAGCTCCTCGTACGACCCGTATGCCTTCGGGATGCCCAGCTTCGCCGCTGCCGCGCGCGCCTTGTCAAGATCCCTCGACGCAATCGCGGTGACTTCCGACCACTGCCCCCGCTGCATGGACGGGATGACCTTCTCGGTCGCGATTTTGGCGGCGCCGAGCACACCCCACCGAATCTTGCGCATGGATGGTGATTCTATTCCGAATCGAGAGCTGCAGGAGGGGACGGAGTTGACGGATTTGACACGAAGCAACGAAGACAACGAAGACGCACGAAGAGGCTCGGCGCGCAAGCAGTCGCAGCGTGACAGCCTCCGTGCGTCTCCACCAGTAACGTTCACCTTGCCACGCCAGGGCGTATCTCTTGTTAAGCTAACCGGGTAAAAAGACTGCTCGTCGGTGGTGTCGTGAACCCTGTCGTGTCTGGAGTGTGTCTGTGCCAGTTGCTGCGAATGTAACGGAAGCGTCGTTCGGGACGATGCCCGACGGAACTCCGGTCAGGCTGTTTACGCTGACCAATGCCGCCGGCATGGAAGTGCGGGCGATCACCTACGGGATCATCCTGGTGTCGATTCGCGTGCCCGATCGTCACGGCAAGCTCGACGACATCGTCATCGGCCACGACAACCTCGAGGGCTACCTGACACAGTCGCGGTACTTCGGGGCCGTGGTTGGCCGGTACGGCAATCGCATCGCCGGCGGTCACGTCGAGATTGATGGCCGGACGTACCATCTGACGCTGAACAACGGCCCGAATCACCTCCACGGTGGCGTGAAGGGCTTCGACAAGACGGTGTGGAACGCCGAGATCGCGAACGACTCGCGCGGGCCATCGGTGGTCTTCACCCATACGAGTCCCGATGGCCACGAAGGGTACCCCGGGACGCTCGCCGCGCGGGTCGCCTACACCGTGACCGACCAGAGCGAGCTCATCGTCGAGTACTCGGCCACGACCGACCAGCCGACCATCGTCAACATGACGCAGCACAGCTACTTCAACCTGTCGGGTGTGGGATCGGGCGACGTGATGGGCCACCGGCTGACGCTGCACGCTGACCAGTACACGCCCGTCGACGCGAACCAGATTCCGACTGGCGAGCTCGCGCCGGTCGAGGGCACGCCGCTCGACTTCCGGCGCGAAACGGCGATCGGCGAACGCATCGACGGCGACTCGCCGCAGCTCAAGATGAGCGCCGGTTACGACCACAACTTCGTTCTCACCCGCACCGGGCCAGGATTGGCCAGGGCTGCCAGGCTGGTCGACCCCAAGACCGGGCGGTCGATGGAGGTTTCGACCACCGAGCCGGGCATCCAGTTCTACTCCGGCAACAAGCTCGATGGCTCGATGTCGGGCAAGGGCGGTCACGTCTACGGCTCGCGCACGGGCCTCTGCCTCGAGACGCAGCACTTCCCGGACTCGCCCAACAAGCCTAACTTTCCCTCGACCGTGCTGCGGCCGGGGGACCACTACAAGTCGACGACGGTGTTCAAGTTCGGCGTGGTGTGAGGCTCATCGAAGGGTGCCTCCAGTTCGCTGCGCGGAAAAACGACCCCTCCGCGCCGTTGCTTACGGTGAAGTCGTCGGCTGGGGCGATCCGCCGAGCGCACGCAGAAATCCCGACGGTCCCTCACCAAGCCCGAATCGTCGTGATCGACCCGTGTCCAGATTTGCGCGGTTTACGTGAGCGCCAACAATACGTGTGGGTTCGGTTCCGCCAGTCATTTCGGCCAGAGGGCGAGTTCGGCTTGGTCCAGCGTGCCGCGCTGCGTGTTTTCGTCAAAGATCAGGATCTGCTCCTGGTCGTCAAAGCTCGGCCAGGTGGGGGCGCCCGGCACGTCGGGGGCATCGCCGGAAATGAATTTGACCCAGCGACCGTGCATTTCATCGGCGATCTTCTGGTCGATCGCGTTCTTGGGGCCGAAGATTCGGCCATAGATCGGTTCATCCGGATAGTTCCAAACGAAAGGCAATTCCGCGCCGTGGGCCACCCACCCAGCCATTGGTCCTGAGGCTGACTCGCGGTCGAAACGATAGACCCATGTGTTGTTCGCGACCGTTTGTTGATGGGCTTGTGCGACCCGCATGCACGTCAGCCAATATTCCTCCGCACCCAGAAATCGAATGCGCAAGGCGAGCGGCGACAGCTCGGGATAGGCTGCCGCGTATTTCTGATAGATGGGTTCAG
>JANOEM010000221.1:0-3052 GCA_031413195.1 Actinomycetes bacterium | reverse complement strand
TGAAACCGTGCCTTGAGTGATGGATTGTTAATGGTGTTGACTGCACCGAATTCAACAACCCCATCGAGGCGTTCAGCTGCTTGTTTCATCACTGGTATAGCACCGTGGCAGTTGGCGCTGCTCATCGATCATGACGACGAGGAACGAGAGTTCCAGTACGTCAGCAGCGCGGCAACGTTCGCGGAGGATGAGCCGATCACAACGGTCGCTGGCCGGCTTGGTTGGACTGTCGTCAGCATTGCGCGCGACTGGGCGACGGTCTTCCCCGCTTGATGTATCGGCCCGGCCGAAAGTAGTGCAGAATGCTGCAAGCAAGTCTTCGAGTCTGATGAAACACAGGGCCGCTTTACCGGGTCCGATCACGTGGAGGTAGAACATGGCTACGACACAACCGAACATCCTGATCCTGTGGGGTGACGATGTCGGCTGGTGGAACATCAGCTACAACAGCCGCGGTCAGATGGGCTACCGCACTCCCAACATCGACCGAGTTGGCAATGAGGGCGTTGCATTCACCGACTACTACGCCCAGCAGAGCTGCACCGCCGGCCGGGCCGCCTTCATCACCGGCCAGAACCCGATTCGAACCGGTTTGACCAAGGTCGGCATGCCCGGTGCAGACGTCGGCCTCCAGAAGGAAGATCCCACGATCGCCGAACTGCTCAAGCCGCTCGGTTACGTCACGGGTCAGTTCGGCAAGAACCACCTCGGCGACAAGGACGAGTTCCTACCGACCTTGCACGGGTTCGACGAGTTCTTCGGGAACCTGTATCACCTCAATGCTGAGGAAGAGCCGGAGTATCCGGACTATCCGAAGGACCCCGAGTTCAGAAAGCGTTTCGGCCCGAGAGGCGTCTTGCACTGCTTGGCCGACGGTAATGGCGGGCAGACGATCGAAGATACGGGGCCGTTGACGAAGAAGCGGATGGAGACCATCGACGACGAGGTCACGGACCGCGCCCTCGTCTTCATCGATCAGGCGCATGCGGCGGAGAAGCCGTTTTTCCTCTGGTGGACAACGACCGCGATGCACTTCCGCACCCATCCCGCAGAAAAGCACAAGGGCAAGAGCGGTGGCCAAGGCGACTACATCGATGTCATGGTTGCCCACGACGAGAACGTCGGACGGATGCTCGACAAGCTCGACGAACTTGGCATCGCCGACAACACGATCGTGATGTATTCCACGGACAATGGCCCCCACTACAACAGTTTGCCCGACGCCGGCATCACGCCGTTCCGGTCGGAGAAGAACACCAACTGGGAGGGCGGCTGGCGCGTCCCGGCCTTCATGCGCTGGCCCGGCCACATCCCTGCCGGCTCCGTGCTCAACGGCATCGTCTGTCACCAGGACTTGCTGCCGACGCTGCTCGCCGCCGCCGGCGAACCCGACATCAACGCCAAGTTGCTCGCCGGCCACACGGCAGACGGCAAGACCTTCAAGGTCCACATCGACGGGATCAACATGTTGCCGTATCTCACCGGAGAGGTGGACGAGAGCCCGAGGAGCTACTTCTTCTACGTCAGCGACGACGGTGACATCCTGGCGATCCGGATGGATGACTACAAAGTCGTTCTGATGGAGCAGCGAGCGACGAGGTTGATGGCGTGGCTCGAACCGTTCGTCGCTCTTCGGGCACCGAAAGTCTTCAATTTGCGCCAGGACCCGTTCGAGCGAGCCGACGAAAACTCGAACACATATTGGGACTGGATGATCGATCACCTCTGGGTGATCTACAAGATGCAGGCACTTGTCGCTGGGCAGATAGCGAACTTCGTCCAGTACCCGCCCCGCCAGAAGCCTGCGTCGTTCAACCTTGATGCAGTGATGCGTCAACTGGAATCGGCCGGCGGCGGCGCCAACCACTGAGCCCGCGCATGAACATGAGCAACATGAGGCAATCCGAGGCGGCGACCGTCACCAAGGAACTGATCTTTCACAGAATCTTCCTGCCGACGGTGAAGCGAAACTCGGATCGCCCGTGCACCACGAATGCGGCAACGGGGGTTACCCGAACCTTCGCAGAGCACCTCGACCGCGTTACGAGGGCGATCGCGGGCCTTCAGGGACTCGGAGTCGGTCGCAGCGATCGCTTCGCACTGATGATGGCGAACTCGCCGGAGTACCTCGAGCTGTTCCATGCAGCGTTGCTCGGCGGTGGCGTCGTCAACCCGTTGAACCTGCGATTCGCTCCGGCCGAACTGGCCTACGTGCTCAAGGATTCGGGCAGCAAGGTCTGCTTCGTCGACAAGTTGTTCGCACCTCTGATCGATTCCGTCAAGGCCGAGGCGGGTCTCGAGCATGTGATCCTGGTCGGTGATGGTGACGTCGCCCACACGATGACGTACTCCGACATGTTGGCGTCGTCCGAACCGGTCATCCCCGACGAAGGTGAGGAATCCGATCCGGTGATCCTGATGTACACCGGCGGAACGACAGGGCTGCCGAAGGGTGTGCTTTCGAGCCAGCGTGCTCAGGTGTTGAACGCGTACCACTCCAACATGGGTCTTCCGTACGACCGGGGCATCAAGATGTTGCTCCAGACACCGATGTTCCACGCCGCTTCGACCTTCTCGATGATCTGTGTCCCGGCATCGGGTGGCCAGCTGGTGACGTTGCCGATGTACGAGCCGGTCGCTGCGATGCGAGCAATTCGTGAGTATCGGCCGACCTTCACGGTGATGGTGCCGACGATGATCGGGATGATGCTGTCGCACGCGGAGTTCACTCCCGACGCGATGGAGGGATTGACCGATCTCGGCTACGGGGCATCGCCGATGCCTCAGGTCTTGCTCGAAAAGCTCGCAACCCTCTACCCGGCGCTCAACCTGTGGCAGGTCTACGGCATGACGGAAGCGTCGCCCGTGCTGACCTTGCTCACACCGCAGGATCACCGGTCGGGCGGATCGCTGCTGCGTTCTGCCGGCGCGCCTGTGACGGGAGTGGTGCTGTCGATCCAGGACGCCGACCCTCACCTGCCGCGAGGCACGTCATCGACTCCCCAATCGCCACGGCGGTGTTCGGCATAGCGAGCACGAGCGGCACGCGGGC
>JANOEM010000220.1:0-2294 GCA_031413195.1 Actinomycetes bacterium | reverse complement strand
CACGAAGGCCTTGAACTTCGGGGCGACTCAGCAACGGAGGGGCGCCTCTACCGCCACCGGCTGCTGCCATTCCCGTGGCTGCCGCGGCACCGGCCCCCGCACCGGCCCCGAAGAGTGGGCCCGCAGCTGCTGCGGCAATTCCAAGCCCAGCGCCAATTGCACAGCCCTTGAGAAGCTTGCGGCCACTCCAGCCCTGTGAAGCGCCCATCGCCAAAGCACCGCCGATGCAGGCGCCGACCGGGATCACCCAGGCAAACTCACCCGTGGGATCAACGAGTCGGGTTGGAGCATTTCCAACGTACGCGTGCAAGTTTGCGTCGCCGGCCTTGAATCCAAGCGGGTCCTCCGCGACGAACCGCTGCGCCGTCGGATGATAGTACCTGGCCCGATAGTAATACAATCCCGTGCCGTCCGACTCGCGGCCGGTGAATGCGTGGGCATTGGTGCTCGACGCCCCACTCGTCGTCGTGCTCCCGAACGGCTCGTACGAGTACTCGGTCTGCACCGCGCCCGACCCATCGGCCAATGCGACGCTGCTCCCGAGCGCGTCGGTTAAGTAATTCCGGACACCAGCAGCATCGGTGCGCGTGAAGAACTCGTCGATGCCCAGCCCGGTCAGCAGGTTCGCGGTCGGCGTCCCACTGGCCAGTTCCTGGACGGGGTTGAGCCCGTCGTAGAGAAACTGCGTCGTCGTCCCGCCAATCGTCTTCGCGCGCCGCCGCCCGAATCCATCGTAGGCGAAGCTCCCGTTGACCGGGCCCGTGAGCGATGCAAGCTGGTCGCGCGCGTTCCAGGTGTAGCTCCGGACACCATCGTTCGTCAGATTCCCGTTGGCGTCATACGCGAACGACGTCCCACCGAACGTCGCGATCTGGTTCGCGTCGTCGTAGGTCGCCGACGCGAGCGCCGACGGGAGCCCGGTGCGCGCATACGTGCCGCCCACCGTTGTCCGCTGACCGGTGCTGTCGTACCCGTAGGTGAGCGTGCCAATCGGCGACCCGCCGTACTTGTAGGTGAGCCCGGTCAGCCGCGAGTCGTCGTCGTACCCATATTCGACGACGATGCCGTTCGGGAGCGTCAGCGACGTGCGCCTGTCGGCATTGTCGTAGCCGAGAGTGACGGTCGGCGTACCACGCGTGACGCCGGTGAGCCGGTCGGCGTTGTCGTAGGTGTAGGACACCGCCGTCTGGCCGGCGACGGTCATCGTTTCGCGGCGGTCGGCGTCATCGTAGGTGTAACTGACCGTGCCTTCGGGTGTCACCTCCTCCGTGAGCCGGTCCAGCAGGTCGTAGGTCCGCTCGATCGTGCCCGCGACGGAATCGACGATGTCCGTGGCTCGATCGCCGGCATCATAGGTCGTCGTGATCGTGCTCGCATACGTCGGCCCCCCCGTCGTCCCGAACCCGACAAATGTCTGCCGGTCGAGCGCGTCGGGCTGGTAGGTGGTGACCTGGCCGTTGCGGTCGGTCCACGAGGTCAGGTTGCCCATCAGGTCGTAGGCGAACGTCTCGTCGCGGCTCAGCGGGTCGGTGCGCGTCTCGACCCGGTCCATGTCGTCATAGGTCCACGTGGTGGTCTTGCTGCGCGCGTCGGTCAGCGTCAGCAGATTGCCGTTGCCGTCGTACGTGAACGTGGTTTCGCCAGCGCGAGGGTCGATGATCTTGGTGATCTGATCGTGCGCGTTGTACTCGAAGCGCGTCCGCGCACCCGTCGCGTCCGTGACGCTGATGAGCCGACCGGCCGCATCCGTGAAGCGTGTGGTGGTGTTGGCGAGCGGCGTCTCGACGCTGACCAGGTCGCCGCCGGCGTAGGTGAACTCCATCACCTTCGAGAGCGGATCGGTGACCGCAAGCACTTGCCCGGCCGTATTCGTGGCGAACGTGGTCTGGTGGCTCAGCGCATCGGTCGAGGACTGGATCCGGCCCTGGCCGTCGTACGCAAAGGTCGTCGCGTGGCTGAATGGGTCGGTGACCGAGGTGAGCAGGCTGTAGGTCAGGTCTGAGGTGTACGTCGTCGTCACGGCGTCGGCCGTGCCATAGAGCCGCGTCACCGTCGCGACATTGCCCTTGCCGTCGTAGGTGTAGCGTGTCACGCGTCCCAACTCGTCGGTCTCTGTCTCGACCAGATTGCTGGTGCCCACCCGCGTGTAGCTGGTCGTCTGTTCAATCGCCTCCCCGAGCGCGTGCGTATCCGACGTCATGAACCGATCGCTGTTGAACGCGACGCGCCGGACGTAGCCGCGCGGGTTCGTCACGTCGGTCTGCGTGATCTGTCCGCTGCCGTTCAGCGTGTAG
>JANOEM010000219.1:0-3298 GCA_031413195.1 Actinomycetes bacterium | reverse complement strand
ACTCGACGATCTGGTTCACCCGATCGAGCGCTACGTCGGTCGCTGACCCCATCCCCCCGGCCGATCAGCCGAACTCACCGCCGTGTCGAGTGGGTCATTCCGCGCCCATGGTGGTGGTTTGTCGCAACAGTTGAGACAGAGGTGGACCATGGGCGCGGTTTGTTCCGCGGGAGCGCATTGGGGGTCGGGGGACGAAGAGCCGTCACGGGCCGGCGATGAGTTCCGTCTTCAGTACTTTGCCCATTGCGTTGCGGGGCAGGGCGTCGACGATGTGGATGTCGCGGGGGCGTTTGTGCGCGGTCAACCGTTCGGCCACGAAATCCGCTAACGCGCCCACACTCACGGGCTCGGAGGTGACGACGAAGGCAACAACCCTCTGGCCGAGGTCGTCGTCGGGCTTGCCAACGACTGCGGCCTCGGTGACCGCGGGATGGTCCAGCAGAACGGATTCGACCTCGCCGGCACCGACCTTGAACCCGCCGGTCTTGATGATGTCGACCGAAGCCCTTCCGACGATGCGATGAAATCCTCCGAAATCGATCGTTGCCGCGTCGCCGGTCACGAACCAGCCGTCGTCCGCGAAGTCCGAAGCGGCTCCGCCCGACAGGTAGCAGTCGAACAGCGTGGTGCCGCGCACTTGCAATCCGCCGATCGAGTTGCCGTCGTGCGGGGCGAGGCTTCCGTCGTCGGCCATGACTCGGGTCTCCACGCCCGTGATCGGCAGGCCGACCCATCCGGGTCGCCGTTCGCCATCGGCGCGAGTGCTGAGGGTGATCAGCGTTTCTGTCATGCCGTAGCGCTCGATTGGTTCGTGGCCGGTTAGCGCCGTCAGCTTCTCGAAAACCGAAACGGGCAAGGGCGCGCTGCCCGATACCAGCAGCCGGGCCGGGCGCAACGCCGCGGCCGAGGAGGCGTCCGCGCACACTCGCGACCACACCGTCGGCACACCGAAGTACAGGGTGCCGCCGGCCGATGCGTAGGCCGCGGGTGTCGGGCGCCCAGTTTGGGTCAGCTTGCTTCCGGTGCGCAATGCTCCGAGCACACCCAGGATCAGGCCGTGCACATGGAACAACGGAAGCCCGTGCACCAGATGATCGTCGGCTGTCCAACCCCACGCTTGTGCCAATCCGTCGAGGTCCGCCGCAATCGCCCGACGGGACAGCACGGCACCCTTGGGAAGACCGGTCGTGCCCGACGTGTACATCACCAGTGCGGTCGAGTCGACGGCCGGCACGGGCACCACCGTCGGCTCGGACCCTGCGCGATCGAGGGAGATACGGGGCAGGGTGACGTCGTCCCAATCGGGTCGGCCCAGCACTGCGACGGCACGCGAGTCGCGCAGGATGTGAGCCCGTTCGATCGGGCCCGCATCTGCCGGCACCGGCACCACTGGAACGCCTGCGGCCAGGCCACCGACCACCGCGACCACGGTGTCCAACGTCGTGCTTGCGCACACTGCGACAGCGCCGGCTCCCGCGATCCGGCCGCCGACCACGCGAGAGTGGGATCGCAGCTCGGTCCACGAACATGACACGCCGTCAACGGTGATTGCGTCGGCGTGGTCGCCGAACCTGCCATCGAGAGCACCGAGCAACGGCCGTGTCTCGGCCTCGCTGCTCATCATCTGCCAGTCATCGGTGAGTCATTGGCCAGTCATCGGTGAGTCATCAGTCTCGGAGTGCGCCGTCCGCGGCGATGATTCCGCGCAGGTGCGGCCATGCGGCTGCGAAACCGGGATGCAGTTCCTTGCCGTCGACGTGGTCGATGTGGATCCACGCAACTGCCTCGGTCTCGAAGTTGATCGACTCGCCGAATGTTTGCTCGACCTCGATCACCAGCGTCGTGTAGGTCCAATCGGTACTCGGCGCGAACACGAACTGCCCGACCAATCGATGCGTTTCGGGGACCGGACCAACTTCTTCAGTCGCTTCGCGCAACGCTCCGGCGTATGGGTGTTCGCCTTCGTCCAACGCGCCACCGGCGCACGACCAGGTGCCACCCTCATGCGCAAATCCGGATCGCAACTGCAGCATCACGTGCGCAGCGTCGTCATGAGTGGTGACGAACACGACACCAGCGGCGCCGAAGCGACCCCAGCGCACGTGACCGTCGCTGCATCTGATGAAACCGTCTCCACTCTGTCGGGGCGTCACTGCATCAGACTGCCACGTCCGACGTGGCAGTCCGAATCCCTGCCTGAGTCAGTGCCGGGTCAGTGCCCGGCAGCAGTGGTTGCCTCGACCTCGCCTGCTTGGAACAACCCGAGCGCGCCCTTGCCGACGTTGGCGAACTTATGGGTCACGATCGGGTACAGCCCCTCGGCGTCGAAGGAGAACTCGACGAACCCACCCTGCGCGGGTTGCAGATCAAGCACCTGCGAGCCGCCCTGGCGGTCGTCGGGTTGCAGGGTGTAGCTGCCTTCCTTGAACACGGTGTCGAAGATGGTGCCGACGATGTGGAACGCCGAGTTCTCCGACGGTCCGGCATCGACGACCCAGACCCGGATGCGCTCGTCCTTCTCGACCCTGATCGGGCTGAACTTGTACTGGCTGACGTAGCCGTTGAAGACGACGGCATCGAAGTCCACGTCGATCATCTTGCCGAGATCTCCTGGCTTGCCTTCGGGGCCTGTGTAGAGCTCGGATTGGACGAGGACGTACTCGTGGTCGACCGGTGCCAGCTCGGGTGGATCGATGATGACCGCCCCGTACATGCCGTTGCCGATGTGATGCAGTGCGGGGGCTGTGCCGCAGTGGTACATGAACGCGCCCGCGAACTTGGCCTTGTACTGATAGATGAGCGACTCGCCGGGCTTGATCGAGCGCATCTCCACGTTCCAGGCGACCTTGCTCGCGTGGAAGTCGATCGAGTGCTCGATCTTGCCGTCGTTGACCAGCGTGACCGTGAACAGGTCTCCGACCTTGCCCCGCAATGTGGTTCCCGGCACCTTGCTGTCGAAGGTCCACATCTCCTGGGTGACGCCGGGTGCGACCTCGATCAACTCCTCGGTTGCGTGCATGGTCACCTTGTGCTCGGTGGCTCCCGGGGCCGGTTGCAGCGTCGGGTCGAAGGGCTGCCAGTCCGCTGCGGGCATCGCTTGGAAGTCGATGACCGCGTTGTCGCTCTCCGCCGGAACGGTGGCTTCCGACCCTGCCGATGAGCCCGAGTCGTTGCTGCTGGAGTTGCTCCCTGAACCGGTCGCCGAGCTGTCATCGTCCTGGCCGAGCACGAAGGCACTCAGCGCGAGCGCAGCGACACCGACGATGACTGCGATGGTCCACATCGCCAAACCGACCGG
>JANOEM010000218.1:0-8023 GCA_031413195.1 Actinomycetes bacterium | reverse complement strand
CTGATCAAACGGCGTGTACTCAGCCAACCCCTTCGACGCCAACGTCTTCGAAATCGCCGCAGTCAACGTCGTCTTACCATGATCAATATGACCCATCGTCCCAATATTCACATGCGGCTTCGTGCGCTCGAACTTTGCCTTGCTCATGGAGCGTGTCTCCTTTTTTCGTGTCTTGCGGTGTCGTGATTGATTGTTGCGGGTAGTAGCGGCGACCGGTCTCGAACCGGTGACCTTCCGATTATGAGCCGGATGCTCTGACCAACTGAGCTACGCCGCCAGGGCTTTGCTCGACACGAACCGACGTCAGGATTGGCGTCAGACCGAGACGGGCTGGTCGAGCCCTCTGTCGGAGTCGAACCGACGACCTACGCCTTACCATGGCGTTGCTCTACCTACTGAGCTAAGAGGGCGGGCGCGCGGCAAAGCCGCGTGAACCGACGAGCGATCATAGCGGCTCATCGACACGACGACCACGTGATTGTGCCCGATTTGGTGCCGACGATGGTGGATCCTGCCGATTAGATTGCGGGATCTGTGGGACAGCTCTCGATCCGCCTCGCCACCATCGCAGACGCCGAAGCGATCCGCACCATCTATAACTACGAGGTCATGCACAGCTTCGCAACCTTTGACCTGGTGCCACGTTCGTTGACCGAGCAGCAGGAGTGGATCACCACCCGGTCCGGCGCATTCGCGGCGATCGTCGTGGTCGAGGACTCCGGCCACGGTTCCAGCGTCGTCGGGTTCGGATCGTTGTCGCCGTACAAGGACCGTGCCGCATACCGCACCAGCGTCGAGGACTCGGTCTACGTGCACCAAGACCATCAGGGGCGAGGAATCGGCACGCTGATCGTCGACGAACTCCTCCGAATCGCACGTTTGTCCGGCTTTCATGCCGTGTTCGCGCGCATCTCCGCGCCCGGCGCAGCCAGTCGCAAGCTGCACGAGTCGTGCGGGTTCGAATTGATCGGTACCGAGCGCGAAGTCGGCCGGAAGTTCAACCGTTGGTTGGACGTCATCATCATGCAGGCACTGCTGAGCGACTGACGCCGGCCGCCCTCAGGTCTCACAACTCAGACTTCGAGGCCAAGTGCTTCTGCATCGCCGGCCAGCGCAAGCCACGTCTCCTCGGCGGCGTCGACCGCTTCCTGGGCGGCGGCGAGTTGGCCACTGAGGTCAGTGAGCAGGACATGATCACCGCCTGCGACCGTCAGCTGCTCGCTCAGGCGATCCCGGGCGCCGGTCATCTGAGCGAGATCACGTTCGGCCGCGCCGAGTTGGCGGCGAACCGTGCTCGGGCTGCGCATCGGCTGCGGGGCCTGGACAGCTGAGGGTTGACGGGTCGCTACAACGGGGGCGGGGGCGGGCTTTGATCCCGCCGCGGCGGCTCTGGCTGCCAGCCAGCCGGCGACGCCGCCGCGCACGACGGCGGCCCCGCCGTGACCGTCGAGTGCGAGGACCTCGGTTACCGTTCGATCGAGGAAAACACGGTCGTGACTGACCACCACCACGATGCCCGGCCAGTCGTCGAGGAACTCCTCGAGCGCCCGCAACGTGTCGAGGTCCAAGTCGTTCGTCGGCTCGTCGAGCAGCAGCACGTTCGGCTGCTGCAGCAGCGTCAACAGCAATTGCAGACGGCGGCGTTCCCCGCCGGACAGCAATCCGATCGGGGCGTACTGGGCATCGCCGTCGAACCAGAACCGGCGCATCAGGCTGAGATCTTCGAGCGACGGTTCACCCTTGTCGCCGGCGACGGCGTCACGCACCCGTTGGGTCGAGTCGAGATCACGACTGAGCTGGTCGTAGTAGCCGATCTTGACTGTGCGGCCGGTCTCGATGCTGCCCTCGGTCGGTTCGAGTCGTCGGGCGACGAGATCGAGCAGTGTGCTCTTGCCTGCGCCGTTCGGCCCGACGATCCCCAGCCGGTCGCCCGGTTCGAGGGTGTAGTCGAACGGAGACAGCACCGGGACCCCGCTGGGCCACGAAAACGCAACTCCTCTGAGCTCGACACCTTTGGAGCCGAGCCGTTGGCTTCCGAGTGCCAGCGCGAGATCGCCCTGGCGCGCCGCCGCCTGCGGGCGTTTGTCGATCAAGGCCTTGGCCGCATCGACCCGCGCCTTGGGCTTGGTCGATCTGGCCGGCGCCCCACGGCGAAGCCACGCGAGTTCGTGGCGGGCGAGGTTCTTACGCGCCTGTTCTGCGGTGGCCGCCTGCTCCTCACGTTCGATCCGCGCTGCGAGGTACGCGGCATATCCGGAGCCTTCGGTCCATCCGGCGGGTACGTGCAGGTACGCCGAACCGCGATCGATCTCGAGCACCTTGGTCGTGACGCGATCGAGCACGTGCCGATCATGGGTAACGAGCAGCAATCCGCCGCTGTAGTCGGCCAGCCATTGCTCGAGGTATGCGATCGCATCGAGATCGAGGTGGTTCGTTGGTTCGTCGAGGATCAACGCCTCCCAGTCGCGAACGAGCAGACCGGCCAATGCCACTCGCTTCTGTTGACCTCCGGAGAGCTGATCGGTGGGGGCGTCGAGCAGGCCCGACATGCCGAGCCGATCGAGCATCGCCTCACCTTTCCAATCCTCGCCGACTGCTTCACGAACCGTTCCTTTGGGCAGCACCGGCGCCTGCGCCAGGACACCAACGCGGGCTCCGCGACCGCGGCGGACGACACCGGCGTCGGGCTCGAGGTCACCACTGACGATGCGCAGCAGCGTGCTCTTGCCACAGCCGTTGAGGCCGACGACGCCGATCCGGTCGCCATCGCTGATGGTGATCGACACGTCGGCGAACAGCGGCCGGTTCGGGCGGGAGGCGGCAACCCCCTGGGCATCGATCAAGATCACGACCTCCCAGGCTACGAGTCCCGAGGCTTTCGTGCTCGCCGAGGCTTTGGAGCGCGCCTGGAGCGCGTGAAAGCCTGGGGGGCGCGAAAGCCTCGGGACTGCAACGGCCCCGCCGGGTGGCGGGGCCGTTGATCGTGATCACATGGGTGGGCCGGGAAGGATTCGAACCTACGAAGGCTGAGCCGGCAGATTTACAGTCTGCTCCCTTTGGCCGCTTGGGTACCGACCCCACTCGCTGGATTGTGCTCGCGAACGAGCGCCCGAATCGTAGCGGGCCAACGACCGACAAGCACCGGAACGGTTCAACCCGAACGGGTCACGGCCCAAAGGTTGCGCCGACCAGACCCTCGCTCAGTTCCCAGAGTGCGGCGGCGTGATCGTCGTCGAGCAGGTACGGCAAGAACCCGTTGGTTCCCGGGTTCCCGCCGAGCACGCCCAATCCACAGTCAGCCAGATACGCACCGTTGTGGGCAGCGAGCTCGGGTGCGGTCGCTGCCCAGACCTGGGTCGCCGCCCCGGCCTCAATCGACTTGAACACGAGGCCGGGCATGGGCACTTCGGGCTCGGCGCCTGGGTCGGCCTGCTTCCCGGCAGCTGCGATCGAGCGGGCCTTGCTGAACGCGGCCATGTCGTTCATCAAGTCCTCGGTCAGGTGGCGACCGAGATCGGTGATGATCACGCCCGGGTGGACCGAGAACGAGAGAAGGCCCCGAGGACCGGCCCGACGAGCGAGTTCACGTGCGAAAAGCGCGTTTGCCGTCTTCGATCTCCCATACGCGACCCACGGCGAGTACTCCGTCGTTTCGAAGTTGAGGTCGGTGAGGAGCACGTCGCTGCGTGAGTGCCCTGCGGATGACAGCGTGACGACTCGCGGTGCGTCGCCGCGCATCAATGCCGGCGACAACAGCGCCGTCAGGAGGAAGTGCCCGAGGTGGTTGGTTCCGAACTGCATCTCGAAACCGTCGACGGTTCGACCGAACGGGCACGCCATGACCCCGGCGTTGTTGATCAGCACATCCAGCGCTTCGTGCTCGGTCAGGTACCAATCGGCAAAGCTGCGAATGGTAGAGAGATCGGCGAGGTCGACGACGCCGTGGCGGATCTCGGCTCCAGGAACGAGGCCCGAGATCTCGACTGCAGCGCCCGCAGCCCGATCCTCGCTCCGGGCCAGGACCATCACCGACGCACCGTGAGCCGCCATCGCACGTGCACTCTCGCGGCCAAGCCCGCTGGCAGCACCGGTGATGACAACCCGGCGACCGGAGAGGTCGAGACCGTCGAGAACCTCGTTCGTTGTGGGTTGCATATCGGGACGGTACACCACCGGAGGAATCGTTCGGGAAGCCGACTGACGAGCGTGGGAGGTCGCGTTGCGATCTAACCTACATGTATGCCAACTTTCGACATTGTCTCCGAGGTTGATCGCCAAGAAGTACGCAACGCGATCGATCAGGCCGAACGCGAGGTCAACAACCGGTTCGACTTCAAGAACACCAACTCGACGATCGAGCAGAACGATCTGGTGATCACATTGCGCACGGTGAGCGAGGATCGTCTCGCGGCGCTTCGGGTCGTCATCGAGGAGAAGCTCGTCAAGCGTGGCCTCTCGCTCAAAGGCTTGGACTACGGCAAGGTCGAAGAAGCCACCCAGAACACCGTCCGCCAAGTGGTCACGATCAAGGTCGGCATCTCGAGCGACAAGGCCCGCGAGATCAACCGCACGATCAAAGAAAGAGGTCCCAAGGGAGTCAGCAGTCAGACCCAGGGTGAGTCGGTGCGAGTCACCGGCAAGAAGCGTGACGATCTCCAGGCCGTGATGACGCTGTTGAAGGGGATGGATCTCGAAGTTCCGCTGCAGTTCAACAACATGCGCGACTGATCCAGCCAACCCCACCCGAAAAGATCAGCTCGAACAGAACCTGACGATGTCGTTCATCGCTGCGACCACGACAGGGTCCACGGTCCCGGGGGTGTAATCCGCCAGCGCGCCGTTGCGGCGAGCCAGGACTGCACAGTTCCAAGCTGGCCGGGTGTCCGGCAGGCCGAGGGTCAACAGGGCCTGGGCAACGTCGCTCTCGTTGCTGGCACGAAAGGCGAACTGCAGCACCGTCGCGTCACCGAGAGCATCCGTTCCGCCTTCGGCTGGTTCGCACATCGAGACAGCGATAATGCTCGCCGGTTGACTGGAGACCACTGCCGCGCTGGACACAGGACGTGTCTGGGACCACTGCATCAATGCCGCCGACAGGGCCGCCTGGTTCGCTTCGCTCGCTGTTGCGATGTTGGACGTGATGCAGGCGAAGTTGTTCACCTTCGTGACGGCCGTGGAATCTCCGGCCCACAACAAGGCTGCGTCGTGAGCGGCGACAGCGCCGAGTGCGGGGACCATCGCCTGGTACCAGAACTGCATCCCCATCGTGGTGGTTGCAGGGGCAGACGAAACCGGGGCCGGAACCGTCACCGACGGGGTCACCGATTCGCGGGTGAGGTCGAAGACGACCGCATCATCGACAGGCAGGACGAGGCCTTCCAAAGGCTGACCGGCGGGTGGCAACGGGTAGCCAACAATCGAGAACAAGTCCACCCACATCGCAGTGCGGACGTACAGCGGGATCTGATCACCCTCGAAGGAGACGGCCTGGAGGCGGCTGACCTGCTCGGCGCCGGCACTGTTCTGCGCATTCCCCCCGGCCCTGGCGTCTGCAACCTGGCCGGCGATGCTGCCGACGACTGCGAGGACACCGACCTGCTGGGAATTCGTGAGCGTGCCGAAGTCGGTCGACCACGCGAACTGCTGATCGATCAAAGCCGCCGCGAGGGAACGGATCATGCCGTACTCGTGAACGGGCGTGCTGCCTTCCAGGCGATAGATCGTTTGCCCGACCGGATCGTAGAACGACGTCCGAACGGCAGCGACGATGCGACCGGCTTCACTCGGGTTATCCGTCGGGCCGGCCAGACCGACAGCGCGAAGTGCCGTCAGGCCCCCGTCGGCGTCTGCGTAGGAATGACTGAGGACTTCGATCCCGAGCTTGACCTCGTACTCGGGCACCGGAAGCGTCTCGATTGCGACGTTGTCCGTGAACTCGCTCTGCAAGTTGGTCTCGACAAACGAAGCGAGTGGTTCCACATCCTCGGTCCAGGAGACCTTGTTGCGGAGGAAGTAGTACCAACCGGCGTAGGCGGCACCCCCGAGCAATCCGGCAACGACGATGAAGGCGAGGAAGGCCCGAAACGGTCGCCTCTTCTTCTTGCCGTGCCGTTGGTTCTGCGCCGTGCTGCTGTTGCTTTTCTTGCTGCGCTTCTGGCTCTTCTTTCCGTTCGACTCATTGGCGCCGGCGGACGTCACCGGACCGGTCTGGTCGAGCAGCGCCTGCGCGGGCCGGGCGCTTGCAGCGGCGCGACTCGGTTGACCGAGAACGGGAATCGACGGGACGATCATGCCGGCGTTTCCATCGACGAATGCCGCCGCTGGTTCCGCAGCGACGGGCACCGGCGTTGCCGCAACAATGGCCGGCACGACGACCGGTTCCGCGACGACTGGAGCAACGACGACCGGTTCCGCGACGACCGGTTCCGCGACGACCGGTTCCGCGACGACTGGTTCCGCGACGACTGGAGCAGCGACGACTGGAGCAGCGACGACTGGAGCAACGACGACTGGTTCCGCGACGACTGGAGCAACGACGACCGGAGCCACAACGGCAAGTGTTTCAACGGCGAGCGGGGAAGCAGCAGTCGAAGCCGCTGCCGCTGCCAGCAGTTCGGCGAGTGTCTGCTGTGAAGTGTCGAGTGTGACAGTGGGCATCGTGTACGAAGGTTCTGGCACGCTACTGCCGCTTCGGGTGTTGGCCGATTCGAGGACTGAGTTCCACACCATCGGGCCGACGTCTTGGTGCCGTCCGACGTCGTTCGTCGAAGAGGCCTCGGCGGGTACCGATCCAACACTCGGCGGGGAGCCCGGGGCAACCGGATGAGCGTGCACCCGAGATGAATTCATCGCCAGACGCAGCCGCATCCGGTCGCGAAGTTCGTCGGTAGCGGTTGGTGCCGAACGCGTATCCACCGCTACTGCCTCCTGCACTGTCCCGCTGTCGTGATCCTGAGCCACGATCAACTATCGGCACGACAGCCGTCGAGTTAAGGAATTATCAACCCAATCTCAATCCTGTGCGGGTTCGGCGATCGCTCGACGTTGCAGTTCGTCAACCACGCCGGCGTCCGCGAGGGTGGTCGTGTCGCCGAGGTTGCGGCCCTCGGCGACATCACGAAGGAGACGCCTCATGATCTTGCCGCTGCGAGTCTTGGGAAGTTCCGCTGTGAAGTAAATGGCCTTCGGTCTGGCAATCGCGCCGATCTCGTGAGCGACGTGGTCTCGCAACACCTTCTCGTCGACCTCGAGGCCGGCGCGAAGGGAGACGTAGGCGATGATCGCCTGTCCGGTCGTCGCGTCGGCGGCACCGACGACGGCGGCTTCGGCGACCGATGGGTGGGACACGAGCGCAGACTCGACCTCGGTCGTCGAGATGCGGTGGCCACTGATGTTCATCACGTCGTCGACCCGACCGAGCAGCCAGAGGTATCCGTCAGCATCCAACTTCGCACCGTCACCCGCGAAGTAGCGGCCCGGAAACCGTGACCAGTAGGTGTCGGCGTAGCGCTGCGGATCGCCCCAGATTCCGCGCAGCATTCCCGGCCACGGCCGAGTGAGCGTGAGGTAACCGCCGCCGTGTTCGACCCGATTGCCCTCTTCGTCGACGAGTTCCGCGCCGATGCCGGGCAATGGAAAAGTGGCCGACCCCGGTTTGGTCGTGGTGGCACCGGGCAGCGGGCTGATCATGATGCCGCCGGTCTCGGTCTGCCACCACGTGTCGACGACCGGACAGCGCCCACCCCCGATGTGTTCGTGGTACCACATCCATGCCTCGGGGTTGATCGGCTCGCCGACCGAGCCGAGCAGCCGCAACGACGACAGATCGTGTTTGGCCGGCTGTTCGAGGCCCCACCTCATGTAGGTCCGAATGGCCGTCGGTGCGGTGTAGAACACGGTCACGCCCCAGCGCGCGATGATGTCCCAGAAGCGGTCGGGGCCGGGCTGGTTGGGCGCCCCCTCGTACATCAGCACGGTGGCGCCGTTCATCAGCGGGCCGTAGACGACGTAGCTGTGACCGGTG
>JANOEM010000217.1:0-4817 GCA_031413195.1 Actinomycetes bacterium | reverse complement strand
GTTGTCGATGCGTTCTCCGCGTTGGCACAGACCACGGCGGTCACCTTCTGCGTAGCAACGTCGATGATCGTCGAACTCGTCGGGCCGAAGTCGCGGATGAACTCGGTGAGCGAGCCGGTTTCCTGGTCGCATCGACGATCGACTGAGTTCGCAGTCCGGACCAGCCACCCGTTTTCGAGCCGAACAAGTCCGCTGTCGAGGATCTCGACGATAGGTGCCGCATTGACCTTGTAGCCGGGTTGCACTACCGGCACGAGGTCGAACCAGACGACGGCGTCACCGAGCAAATCAGCCACAACGACGCACTTGCCGATCTCTGTGTAGTCCGGGCAGTTCAAGTCGCCGGGGGTCCCGTCGACGATGTGCATCGTCCGTTGTCCGTCGATGACGACCTCGGCGGATCCATTGACGACACCATCGAGCACGAAGAATCGACTGCTTGGTTTGACCTGGTAGACGAAGGACACGAAATCAATGGTGCGGTCCGCTGGACCGACGGCCACTGGCTCGTCGGCCGAATCCGACGGGAGAACTGCCCGGAGTAGGACGACAAGGCCGATCAGCGCAGCGAACGCGACCCAGATTCGCCACGAGAAGAACTGCCGCATCGCTGTCGAGCGTAGGCCAACGACTGAGCAGATCCGCGTCAGCCAAGGGCACGCACGGCGACTGCGGCGGCCGCATTCATCTTGATTCCGATCTGATCGATGACGTCGTCGTCATGACCGAGCCCGACGAAGACCGCCTCGTACGCGCCCGGTGCGAACGCGATCCCCTCGCCCAACGCAGCCTGGAAAAGGGCTGCGTACGCCGTCTCGTTGGTCGTCTTGGCCTGATCGAAGTTCGTCGGCAACGGTCCGTCGCCGAGGTACATCCCGACGAGAGTTCCGACAACCGGGAACTCGGCTGAAAAACCGGCCGCTGCGCACGCATCGCGCAACACCCCAGACAGCCTGCGCGCCCGAGCCAGCAGTTCCATGTACACGTCGCCGGAGAGTTGATCGAGCACGGCGAGACCGGCGGCGGTGGCAATTGGATTACCGGCGAGCGTGCCGGCATGAAAGACCTTGCCGATCGGCGTGAGGTTCTCCATTACATCGGCCCGTCCGCCAACGGCACCGATCGGCAATCCCCCACCGATGATCTTTCCGAAGCACGTCAGATCCGGGCGAATGTCGTATTTGGCCTGGGCTCCGCCCGACCCGAGCCGGAAGCCGGTGATGACCTCGTCGAAGATCAGCAGTGCTCCGACACGATCGCATTCCGCTCTGAGCCCCTCAAGGAAGCCAGGCAGCGGTGCGACGACTCCCATGTTCGCGGCAACCGGCTCGACGATGACGGCGGCGAAACGATCGTCGAGGACCGGGATCACGTTGTAGGGCGCAACGACGGTGTTGGCGACCGTGGCGCTGGGGACGCCTGCGGTGCCGGGGAGACCAAGCGTCGCGATGCCGCTCCCGCCCGCCACCAACAATGCGTCCGTGGCACCGTGGAAGTTGCCCGAGAAGGTCAGGATCCGGTCTCGACCGGTGACGCCTCTGGCGAGCCTGACCGCAGTGCTGGTTGCTTCGGTGCCGCTGTTCATCAACCTCACCCGTTCGCAACTCGGAACTCGTTCGGCGATCGCTTCGGCCAACTTCATCTCGCGCGGTGTCGGCGCACCGAATGACGTGCCGTCACTCGCAGCAGCCACGATCGCTGCCGTGATCGCCGGGTGGGCATGGCCCAAGATGACCGCGCCGTAGCTCTGGACGAGATCGATGTATCGCGTGCCCTCGACATCGATGACGTACGGACCCTCGGCGCGGGCAACGACGTACGGAGATCCGCCGACGGCCTTGAAGGCCCGGATCGAGGAGTTGACGCCACCCGGGATCGCCCGCTTCGACCGTTCGAACAGTTCGAGGTTGTCGGGCACGCCCGCTCCGGTACACACCGTTGGTCGACAACCGGCGGCTTCGCAGCGGGCCGGATCGCAGAACGGGATCACGTGGCCGCTCCGGGTCGTGCGGCCGCCGCCCGCTCGGCGAACCAACGGGTGAAGTAGGTGAGGATCACGTCGGCTCCGGCGCGCTTGACCGCGGTGAGTTGTTCGAGTGCGACGACATCGTGGTCAATCCATCCATTGGCTGCGGCGGCCTTGATCATCGCGTACTCACCACTCACGTGATAGGCGGCGACCGGAAGGTCAGTCCTGCGGCGGACAGCGGCGATGACGTCCAGATACGACAGCGCAGGCTTGATCATCACCATGTCCGCACCCTGAGCAATGTCGGCATCGACTTCGACGAGCGCCTCTCGCGCGTTTCGCCAATCCTGTTGGTATCCCTTGCGATCTCCACCACCCACGATCTGGACGTCGACCGCGTCGCGGAACGGCCCGTAGAGACCGCTCGCGTATTTGGCCGAGTAGGCCAGGATCGAAACGTCGGTATGACCGGAGCTGTCCAGGGCAGCCCGGATCGCACCGACTTGGCCATCCATCATCCCGCTCGGAGCGACGACGTGCGCGCCGGCATCGGCCTGGGCTACGGCCGCCTTCGCGTAGATCGCGAGGGTCAGATCGTTGTCGACGTTACCGATCGAGTCGAGCACTCCGCAATGGCCGTGGTCGGTGTACTCGTCGACGCAGAGATCGGCGATGAGCACGACCCGATCGCCGAGCCGGGTCCGGAGCGTGCGAAGCGCGATCTGGATGATTCCGTCGGGGTCGAACGCCCCGGATCCGACCGAGTCCTTGACCGTCGGGATCCCGAACAGAATGACCGCCTTGACCCCGAGATCGGCAAGTTCGCAGACTTCGGTGATCAGACTGTCGACAGTGTGCTGAACCACCCCGGGTAGCGAAGCAATCGGTATTGGATGATCGATGCCTTCCCGAACGAAGAGCGGGGCAACGAGGTCGTTCACGGACAGCTGAGTCTCGGCGACGAGGTCACGCAGTGCACCCGTACGGCGTAAGCGGCGCGGGCGAGCCGCAGGGAAGTTGGCAACCACGGCCACATCGTAGGTGCGCCGACCCGGCTCTCACCCACCGCCGGACAAGCTGGGCTCAGTGACCGACTGTTCACCGACGCCAGCGGCTAACGTCACTCGGCGATGGCGGCACAAGCTGAGTTCTCGACCTCCGACGTGAGCGTCTCACCGGGAGGATCCGAGACGTTCGCGCTCACGCTGATCAACCTCGGAAACCACACCGAGACGTTCACCTTGGTTCCGTCCGGTCTTCTCGCTGGCTGGGTTCGCCTGACCCCACCATCGGTCACCCTGTTCGGCGGTTCGCAGGAAACGATCAACGTCGTGCTCCGCCCGCCACGGCTCGCCAGTACACCGGCCGGGCCGGCACCACTGACCGTCCGGGTGATCCCGCTCGACGAACCAGATGAAGTGATCATCGCCGAAACGACCGTAGTGATCGATGCCTTCCACGACCGGCGATTGCACCTGCTGCAGCCTGTTGTCCGTAGTCGCCATCGTGCGGTCTACGAATTCCTGGTCGAGAATCAGGGGAACTCCCAGGCGAGTTGTCGGTTGCACCTGATCGACGTCACCCAACGCCTCGATGGCGACTTCGACCCGCCAGCGGTCGGCGTCGAGCCAGGAGCCAACAGCCTGGTCCGGCTGAAGATGAAGGCTCTCCGTCGCCACTGGCGACGTGGATCGCGCACGCTGCCGTTCTCGATCGAAGCAGACCAACAGGGGTTCCCCACCGCGGTGGCCAATGCAACGTTCATTCAGACGCCGGCCCTACCGGACCGCATCGGCAGCCGCTTGCTTGCGTTCGCCCTCGTCTGCGTGGTGCTCGCAGGCGCCTGGTTCGGCCTGCTCAAGCCACTGACAGAGCGCGCGGCCCGCGACGCGGTCGACGAACAGCCACCCACAATCGTCGTCAACACCACTCCGGCGAACCCGCAGGATCCGGTCTCCACAGCAACGACCATTCCGACCAACGAGACCGTCGTTGCCCCCCTCGCACCGGCCCTGGTCGAGGGCAGAGGATTCACCAAGCGATTCGAGGCCACGGCACTGCCGAGCCAGACGGGAACTTCGGAGTACACCGTGCCCGCCGGGACCGAACTGCGGATCTCCGATTTCATCCTCCAGACAACCAACGACGACGGCGGACGGGCCACCGTGACCCGCAACGGTGAACCGATTCAGCAGTGGGATCTGAGCAACAGCATCGCCAACGTCGATCCCTTGCAACTGTTCAGTCCAATGGTGTTCCAGCCAGGCGACACGATCACGTTCGAAGTCGAGTGCAAGACCGTTGGCGGCGTGACGGGTACGTGCGTCGTCTCGTTGCTGGTGAGCGGCCTGACCTACCCATCTGAGTGAGCAGCGGCTTCGTGCGGGCTACCCGCGCGGACGTGGCGAACGACGAGGAGCCCGCTCGATCTCGACCAGGATCGTTGCCATGGTTCCGTCTGTCGCCTGGGCCACCAACGTGGCAACACCTGCGCGCTGGTTGCGAGTCGTCACGAAGTTCGTCAGGAACTCACCCTTGTCGTTCGTGCTGACCAACATCGGGCGGCCGCTGCCGTCGCTCCAGCGAAGGACGATGCCGGTGTTTGCCGGGAATCCGAGTCCACCGAGACCGAGATCTCGACCAGGTGAAACCGATGTGTTCGCGAGCAGCGAGGGCGTGTAGCGACCCTCGCCGGCGAGCAGGACGCTCGTGTACTGGCCGATCGAAGTCCGGAAGTTGAGCGTTGCGGTTCGACGACCGGAACCGGTGGGGAGGAACGAAACCTCGACAGGACAGCTCAGAGCCATCGTGAGTTCGCCCCCACAACCACTGGACGTGACGATGAAGT
>JANOEM010000216.1:0-4348 GCA_031413195.1 Actinomycetes bacterium | reverse complement strand
CGGCCGAACTCTGCAATCGCGCCGTCCGTGGCGACGAGCAGGGGAAGGATGTCGAAGCGCTCCGGCCCATCGAAGCGAGCGAGCATCGCGTCCGGTCCGGCAGCCGAGCGAACGCGATCAAGCACGCCCGGCGATGTCCACGGTTCACCATCGACCATCGGCTCGCCATCTGGACCGAGTACCGCGCGCAGACCGAGCAGGTTGTGATGACGACGCGACGTGCGGACCCCTTCCGGGCCGCGCACGTGGACAACGCGATCGCCAACGATTCCGTTGGTCGTGACCTCGGCAATGTCGAGGGCTTCTCCCGCAAGGGTCTTGACCGGATAGCGCCAGAGCGCGCCGACGGTGAGGCTCATGTTGGGATCGTTCCCAGCAGTTGGAGGGCCGCGCTCCGCGCGGCCGTAAGGGGTTCGTCGTTGCCGAAAATTGCGCATTGAACGATCGCGCCATCAAGTAGCACGGCAAGCGATGCAGGCAACCATTCGGGTACCGGGTGGTCGCTCCGTTGCGCCAGTTCGGCGATATGCCGGAGCACATCGCGTTTGTGTCCGGCAATGATCAGTCGGTGCGTGTCGTCGATCTCGCCGACCTCGGCAATCGAGTTGATGAATCCGCATCCGCGAAACACCGATGTGGCCACCCATTCGCCGATCGCGTCGAATGGGGCAAGCAGCGCATCGGTGCCCTGTGCGATATGTCGGTCGACGGCGGTCGTGAACCAGGTCATCCAGACCTGATGACGTTGCGCCAGCCATCCGGCCACGAGCGCGCCTTTGGACGGGTACAACGTGTACAGGCGACGCATCGAGACACCGGAGCGATCGCGCACGTCGCTCATGGAGACTGCGGCGATGCCCCGGCTGTAGAAGAGGTCGTCGGCGGCAGAAAGAATCGACTTGTCCGCGTCGTCCATCGTCATTGTGGCGACTGGGCTCATTGTGGCGCCGGAAGTCGCGTCGGGGAATGGGTTGTGGCAGTCGTGAGAATCATTGTTCTCAGTATACGAGAACGAACGTTCTCATCGCAACCTCTGGGCTAACCGTTCGGCGCAACGACCGTTGTTGCAGCCTCGACTGCGGGGGCCATGGTGTCCGGGCCGCCCTCGGAGACATAGTCGTCGTAGAAGTGGGGGTTGAACCGTGGATCGCTCTCGGCGCTGGGTGGCAGCACCAGTTCGACGCCTGGCTCGCACGCGCCGTCTGGCACGAGCATGATGTCCTGGCAGATCGTTGCCCGCGTCACTCGCCAGACACCATCATCGCCGAGCCGGACGATGCCGTAGCGGTTCGGGAAGTTGGTGACGCTGCTCGCGATATCGTAGCGGACCCACGCTTCTGTGGGACTCGTGAAGACCAGCTCGCGAATCGTGCTCGTCGATGAGTTCGCGGCGTCGGCGTAGTCGCCATCTTGGATCGCCTGCCATGCTTCGGCGACGCCTGTCGGGTCGTCGACGAACGCGAGTCGATCCGTCTGCGTCGTATCACCGAAAGAACGGGCGACCTGCCACGACTGATCGATCGCTGCACGTGCCGCGTCGGGGTCCGCTGGCAGCTCGCCGGCGGGAGGGAGGGCAGGCGGCGGTGGTTCGCAAGCCTCGCGGTAGGACACGCTCGACCAGGTCTCGGTGAGTTGCTCGGCCGTTACGGATGTATCACCGTCGGGTCGCTGCACCGTGACGGTGAAGTCTTCGGCGATCGGTCCGGCGACCGCAAGCAGGGCGACATCTCCACTCGGCGCTGCCGTATCCGTCCGCCCGTCAGCGGTCGTCACGGTGACGCCCGTTGCGCCGGGAGCGACTTGGACCGCCATTGCGAAGACCGGGTTCGACTCGACATACCCGGCCGCAAAGGTGCTGACCGACACGCCGTCCTTGGGCTCGCTGTACCAGGGCGCCCAACCGAGATTGACGGCATCGACCGACACGATCGACAGGCGGAGATTGCCGGTGGGAAAGCACCACGAGGCGGGCTTCCAGTCGCCGAATTCTGCCTCCGGCCACGGTTCGTAGGGATACATGCCTTCGTCAGCGCGTGAGCGGTGGGCCCGAATGACGATGCCATCGGCAGTTGTCCTCTCGCTGATCAAGTCCATCGCCGGCTCCTCGTACGCCCCGGCCGAGTACTGGCCACCGATTCCACTCGCACCTCCGCCGCTTGCGGTGCTTGCCATCGCCGAGTCACTCGACTCGGATCCAACGATCGTTGTTTCAGCCGGGGCTTCCGTGATTGGCGAGGCGGTGTCGGGGACCAAGATCGCAGGCGCGTCAGTCGCAGCAGTTGCCTCCGCTGGAACGCTGCTCGTCGCGGGTTGGGCGGTGTCGGCCCCGCTCGCGGTGCGTGAGTGATCCGGTGCGCTCAGGCGTCCGCCTGCGAAACCGACCACCCCAAGTGCCAGGGCGACGGCGGTGCCGATTGCAAACGCCGATCGACGGCTTCCATTGTTCGGCCTGTCCCCCGGCTCGATCTCGATGACTGGTTCCACCACACACCCCCGTGAGTTGCTTTGCTGATGTTCGAATCGGACGAAGCCGTGGCTCGTTGGGTTCCCGAAAAGGGCAAAAAACCGTGAGGTCAGGTAGCACGCATCCGGTTGCCGCGAGCGTTGTGTTCGACCTCGGCCAGACCGAGGTGCTCCATCAGCGGAGGCACGTACATCCCGAACCGGCCCCGCAGGCCCGACTTGAGCCCGTACCAGCCGCCGATCGGGTTGTCGCTCGAGCGGCCCCAGGCCTCCACCGTGCCGTCCTTGACCGGTTTCTGTTCGTCGGCCGAACCGAGTTCCATCCAGTCTCCGTGCGCCGCGAGCATCGCACGGAGATCATCGAGGCATCGGGCGTCGTAGAGCAAGACGGTCTTGCCAACGGTGCACACGATGACATCGACTCCGTTGCGACTATCGCGATACATCGTGTAGCTGGATGACAGTGGCGGCGTCCTCAGCAGCCACGGATCGTTCGGCGTTCCCGATCCGCTCTTGATCGGTTCGTTGCCCATTGATGAAGAATGAATCACCCTGGGGACCCTGTCAACATCGCAAACGGATATCGTCGGCCCATGAGTGGAACGAACGTCGTCGCATGTCCTGGCTGCGGCACGAGGAACCGGGTGCCTGATGTCGCGAAGGGAACCCCTCGTTGCGGGTCGTGCCACCTTGCGCTGCCTTGGCTGGTCGATGCGGGTGAGGCCGACTTCGCCGCGAGCGTGAAGGCGCCGCTCCTCGTCCTGGTCGATCTGTGGGCTCCGTGGTGTGGGCCGTGCCGAACGATCGGTCCGATGATCGAGCAGGAATCGCGAAACCTGGCCGGACAACTCAAGGTCGTTAAGGTCTATGTCGACGATGCGCCGGGTATCTCTCAGCAGTTCGGCGTGCAGGGCATCCCGACGATGCTGCTACTGCGCGATGGACGCGAGGTCGCGCGGCAGGTTGGGGCGTTGCCCGGTCATGCCCTGCGATCGTGGATCGACGCCGAGCTGGCTCACGCCCCCTGATCCGCTGTTACGGCGACCGAGTCGATCAGACCCGTCGGCGGCGGCGATTGCCGAAGGTGATGATCATTCCGACTCCGAGCAGCAGCATCCCGATCGTCAGCCAGACGTTGGTGTCGGTACCCGTGACCGGGAGTTGGCCGGTGGAGAGCACGCTGACCGTGAAACTGGACGACGCCGTGTTGCCGGCTTGATCCGTGGCGGTGCAGGTCACCACCGCGATGCCGAGAGCAAAGCCTGTCCCAGACGCCGGTGAGCAGGCAACGGTCGGCGGGACGCCCGAGTTGTCGCTCGCTGCGGGTAGACCGAACGAAACCGGGGTCAGGGTTGCGGTTGCACCGATGATGATGTCGGGCCCGTCGGCGATGACCGGCGGTTCGTTGTCGATCACGGTGATCGTGAATGACGCTGTGGCCGTTGCCTCGATCGAACGACCGCCGAAGGACTGGACCGGGAGGCCGGCAGCGTCGGTGGCAGTGCACGTCACCGTCGTCGCCCCGAGCGGGTAGAAAGCGCCGGACAGACGGTTGCAGGTGATGGTGATCGGTGGCACACCGCCGGCCGCGGTGACGGCCGGGTAGGTCACGACAGCGCCCGCCTTGCCCGGGTCGTTGTTTCGGACGATGTTGGCCGGAACCGTCAGCGTCAGCGGAGGTGGTTGGACCCAAGCGACGGTGTTGTCGGTGCTGGTCGATGCGATGCTGTTGTTGAGTGCTGAGTCTTGGGCTGCTGCGGCGGGGATGGTGGCAACGACGTTGCCGCTTGTGGTCATCCCGGTTACGGTCACGGTGTAGTTGGCACCGGATCAAGTCACGACAGCGACCAGGGTGCCGCCGACTGTCGAGCCGGTGAACGCGATG
>JANOEM010000215.1:0-19339 GCA_031413195.1 Actinomycetes bacterium | reverse complement strand
GGAAACCCCGCCCGTCGGGTCGAACGGCAGCGCCGATGAGCAATGGCGTCCGGCGTCTGGCAGATGTCGTCGTCGCGATCGTCGTTCTCGGACTCGGCTCGCCGATCATGCTGTTCGTTGCCGTCGCTGTTCGGCTGAACCTCGGGTCGCCGGTTCTCTACCGTCAGCAGCGTCTTGGGCGAGCAGGCAAGCCCTTCACGATCTACAAGTTCCGAACGATGCGCGCAGCGAAGCCCGGCCGAGAAGGCAGCGAGTTCGACGGCGAGCGAGTCACCCGAACGGGTCAGGTCCTGCGTTCGGCGAGCCTCGATGAACTGGCCGGCTTCGTCAACCTCCTCCGAGGTGACATCACCCTGGTTGGGCCACGCCCGCTTCCGACGAAGTACTGGGATCGGTTCGTCGGCGACGAGTACCGCCGGTTCGAAGTCCGCCCAGGAATAACTGGGCTTGCCCAGATCAGGGGGCGGAATCGGCTCGATTGGGACGAGCGGTTGGCTCTCGACGTGCGCTACGTCCAGACCCGCAGCCTGCTCGGAGACCTGGGGATCCTGTTCCGCACGATTCCTGTGGTCGTGTCGGGTGCCGGCGTGAACAGCAACGTCACCGGCGGTGCCCTCGTGACGATGACCGAACTGCCCGCCGGGCGTGGGTCTCGAAGGTGAACAACCGCCCGATCATCGATGACGCCGACCAATTGCGATTCGAAACAATGCCCCAACGCGAGCCGGAGCTCGAGGTCGCCGAGTTCGAGGACAGCACGGTCGTGTTCGATCAGCGGACCAACAGCGTTCATCTTCTGGATGCCCTGTCGGCTGTGATCTTCGACGCGTGCGACGGCGTCACGACCCGAGCCGATCTGATCAACGAGATCCACGCCGCGCTCGGTGAGTCGATGTCGATGTCGATGTCGATGTCGATGTCGATGTCGATGTCGAGGGTGTCCGAGCACGTCGATGGAGCCCTGCGTCACTTCGTCGGTCTCGGTCTGCTCGAAGGTTTCGCACCGATTGCGGAGCCTCCATGCCTGGGATGCGGCGGCGCGCAATCCGTGTCCGCAAACCAACCCGATCGATCGACCGGCCGCAGAGTCAACCGGCGGCGAGCAACCGAGCGTAAGTCGCAAGCGTGATGTCGATCACCTGCTGTTGATCGAAGTGGGCAAGTGCGTACGGCCTTGCTGCTGCTGCCATCGCTGACAGACGATCAGATGTGACGAGTCGACCCACCGCGGTGGCCAGCGCTGCCGGGTCACGAACCGGGACGAGCGTTCCGTTGACTCCCTCGTTCACCACCTGGCGGCAGCCGCGAATGTCGGTCGCGACGATCGCCAGGCCCATCGCACCCGCCTCCATGGCTGCCCGCGGGAATCCCTCTCGGTGCGAAGCCGTGACGAACAGATCGCACGCCGAATAGCACTCGGGCATGTCCGAACGGCGACCGGCGAGAACAACACCGGCTGCCTTCGCGGATTCGACCGCAGCAGTGTCGACAGCGTCGGCCTTGTCGATGTCGGCGGGGCCGACGACGACGAATCGTGCCTTGCTCCCTGCAGCGCGAAGTGCTGAAGCGGCCGTGAAGATCTCGGCGTAACCCTTTTCGTACACAAGCCGGCCGACCACACAACAGACGATGTCATCGGGTCCAAATCCCCACTCTCGCCGTCGATCGGTTCGCGCCGACGACTCGACCCGGGCCGGATCGAAGCGGTCCAGGTCGACACCGTTGCCGAGAACCTGGACTCGCTCGGCCGGCACGTGAAGACGATGGGTGAGAGTGACCGCATCCTCCGGGTTCTGCACAAGTTCTGCGTTCGAACAGGCCGCCGCCAACCTCTCGGAGACGTACACCGGCCACCTTCGGCGACGGCGGTCGGTCGCCTGGGCGTACAAACCGTGCTGGGTGTTGACGATCACGGGCACCCCCAGGGAACGTCCGACGATCCTGCCGAGCACCCCTGGCTTGGGGTTGTGGGTGTGCAACACGTCGGGGCGCTCGGCACGAAGCAGGCGGCGCAACTCGAACATCGCGCGGAGGTCTTGTGCCAAAGACGGGGCGCGACTCAGTGTCGAAACGGCCACGTGGCGAATGCCCGCAGCCTCGATCGAGGGGACGTGCGGGCCGGGAGCGGACATCCCGACCACCTCGTAGCCGGCATCCGCGAACGCCCGCAACTGTGGACCGAGCAACCAATCCAAGCTCATGTCAGTGGTCGTCAGGTGAATCACCTTTGGCCGATGGCCAGTGTCGAGCGGCCCGATGTGAGGCGACGGCATCACTGAGTGGCGCCGCGGGCGCGAAACCTGGCGGTCACCGAACGAATGGATCCTTCGAGTCGCAGGCCACAGCGAACCTTGTGCTCGAAGACATCGATCGGGTCCCCGCGTTGGATCGGGGTTCGCCGCAAACGGTGCAGATCGGTGTTCCCGACCGGGTTGACACGACCTCCGGCCAGGACGGCCGAACGGAAACGGGCACTGATCATGTCGTGCACTGCCGAACCACCAGCCAGCGCCTTGGGGTACGCGAAGTGCATCGGAGGCGCTCCGAGCTGTGACGCGATCAGGTCGATCGAGCGAGCGACGTCGTTGGTTGCGTCGTCGATCGAGCCACGGTCGAGTAGGAGATGCCGGTGGGTGTGGGAACCAACGCCGACCAAACCTGTGGAGACCGCGTCACGCAGCCCGTTCCACGACGCCGGTGAGGCACCCCACGGGAAGTCGAGTTGCTCATCGATGAACTGGGTCGCGATGTAGACCGTTGCAGGCAGATGATGCTCGATCAGTTCGGGCACGACCGTGTCGACGAAGTCTGCCGTTCCGTCATCAAAGGTGAGCACCACGGACCCGTCGACCGATCCGTCCTCTCGGCTCAATCCGCGAACTGCTTCGTCGAGGGTGATCACCCGGCGGAGTTGATCGAGGTGATCCAACTGGCGGCGGAACTCATCGAGGTCGAGGTCGACGGCACTCGTCGTGCCCCCGCCTACCCGGTGATAGATGAGGATCGAGACACCAGCTGCAGGTGGCGAGATCCGGTCGACGATCAACGACGCGCGACGAACCGCACGGCGTGACAGCGATTGTCGTTCATCGGTCATTGCCAGAGCTCCGCGAACCGGCGGCAGAGGAGATCGATCTCGGCCGCGCATCGAGCAATGGCGCCGTCCGGTGCCCCGGTCGGATCGAGGATCTCGGCGACGTCGGCCTGCAAGTAGTCCGACGCCCGGCGACCCTCACCGACAAGGCGCAGCCATGACTCGAGTGTCGATCCGGATCGAGGGCCGACCGCCGCTGCGCGGGCAACGAACTCGGGAAGGGTGAAGGTGCGTGGGAACAGTTCCCGGGCGCGGGTGCTGACGCCGACGACGTTCGACACCTCGGCGGCAAGGATCAGATCGGCTTCCTCGGCAATACGGTCGGTGAGTGATCTGCTGACGTGAGTGAGCGGGTCGATCCGGATCCCCATCTCGGCGAGTTGGGCCACGACACCCTGGGTGACTGGCATACCGGGTGGTCCGAAGCCGACGTCCGCGATCATCGGGCAGAACTCACCGGGTGGCGAACACGCGTCGAGCGTGCGGCGCAGGATCGCAGCCATCAGCACCGATCGCGTTCGGTTGTGGTTGCAGACGCACAGGATCCGCGCCGGCCGACCGATCGCGCTCACCGCTGACCGTCGATCTGGGCATACAGGGTCTCGTGTGCTTCGAGCACATCGTCCACGGTCCAAGCCGGTGTGCGGTTCATCGCTGCCTCGGACATCTCCAACCGCAGCGCCGGATCTGCGAACAACTCGAGCAGGGCATCGGCGAGAGGCACGACTTCATTCGGTGGAACGACCCGTCCGACTGCCGGAGGCACGAGCTCGGGCACGCGCCCGACTGCTGTTGCCACGACCGGGCGCCCGAGCGCCAATGCCTCGACGACCACCAATGGTTGCCCTTCATAGTCCGATGCCACTGCGATGACGTCCGCCGCAGCGATCACCGACAGTACGTCGTCGCGGCTCGGGAGAAAAGTGATCGCGTCCGAGATCCCGAGTTCGCCCGCGATTCTTCGGTTGTCAGCGAGCCGATCACCGTCACCGACACTGACCAGATGGGCCGGGCAGCCCGCAGCGCGTACACGCGCGACCGCTCGAAGCAGGTTCGGATAGTTCTTCACATCGCGATGGCTCGCGACCGTGACGATCAGGGGCATGTCTGCCGGGATCCCGAGTTCGCTACGCATGCGGCTGCCGGCGATTCTCGCCGAGGCGATCGCGAGTGGGTCTATCCCATGCGGGATGACTGTGACTCGCCCGCCCAACGAATGCGGGAGCGAAGACGCGACCGCTCCGGAGACGACGATGGTCCTGTCATCACGCCGCGCCGTGAGCCTCCATCCGAGCCGGGTCAGGGGATGAAGCCCACCCCAGGTCGTGTGCAGCGTGCACACGAGAGCCGTCGCGGTCGGTCGACAGAGCCGGACGAGCACCGCCGGCAGTGGGCTGTGGACGTGGATCAGGTCGTAGCGCGGATCGCGCACGGCCCGCCAGAGTCCAACTGCTCCACGAAAGCCGATTCGATCGGTACCGCCGAGAGCACGAATCGTCACGTCGGCGGCGACGAGTCGAGGGACGAGACGTCGGCGGGCATCGTTGATCAATGCGACCGTCGTGGGATGACCGGCGGCGCGGAGGCCGACGGCGAGGTCGGCAAGCACCCGCTCGAGGCCACCGAGATCGAGTCCCTTCGTGACGAGCAGCACCGATGACCGATTCAACGCCGACCCTTTGCGAGCGTTCGGAACAGTTTCGCGCAATGACCAAGGCGGGTCATTCCTCGGCTCTGCAGGTTGGCTCTCGAAGGCGCGACAACCCCGAGCAGAAACGCCGGCCGATACTTCCAGGCGAGAGCGGCAAGGGTGCCGGACGCCTCGACGGCCCAGCTGTCGGCATCGCCCGGCACGAATCGATCGAAGGCCTCGACTTGTGATGAGTCCAGCGGTGTGATCTCCGACCATCGGTGTGCGGGATGATCGGGGAGATCGAGTTCGATCCAGGCGCGATGGATCGCCCTCGCAACGACTACGTCGACCCCTGATTCCTGTGCGTTCGCGATCGTCCGACGCCAATCCGCCTGACCACCGAGCACGAGGCCAGCGACGTCGCGCAGGGCGCGGATGCCCGACATCTTGCTGACTTCGGCACTGAGGCACGCGTGGAGCAGCCGATCGTCGGCACCGAGCGAGACCATCTCTGTTCCGCCGACGACCAATGACTGACCGGCGGTCGCCCATAGCCGCCCATGATCCAACCGACGACCGAAGTAGCCACCTGCGATCGCCACATGAAGGTCCAACTCACTGCCATTGGGTCGGGTGAGCACCACGGCCCTCGCGAACCGACGCTCCCACCACCCCCGCGGCGGGGCCTCGTCACGGCTGAAACCTGCACGACGAAGAGCGTCTAGGGCGGCGGTGAGTCCCGCGCGTTCGATCAGGACGTCTGCATCCCCGAACATCCGGTCGGCAGGATCGGCGTAGTCGAGGTGGGCGGTTGCGACCCCCTTCAGGACCCGGTGGCAAAGACCCGCTGCCGTCAGCGCATGCACAGCTCGCACCATTGTCTCCTCGGCGAGCAGGCATTGGCGAAGGCCCTGATGAAACGCTGCGGTCAAGTCCGTGACCCAACCGCCGTCATTTCCGTCGGGCCCAGCGCGAGCAACGAAACCAGCCGCCAGCGCCGCCGCAGTGAGGCCTTCGGTGCGATCGGTCGCGCACCACGACAGGATCTCACCGCCAACGACGTCGTCGATCATCAGCGGCTGTGCCGGCGGCGGACCAAGACCGGACCCGGCGATCACCGAGACCGCGTGGCACACCCGCTCCGCGAGTTCAGCCTCGTCCATCGGGCCGGTCATCGGGTCGGATCAGGTCCGACGACTGCATCATCTCGACGGCTGCCTCGACTGCCAGATCAGCCGGAACTTCAAGATTCAAGTCCTCATCGGCTAGGCGATCGCGAATCTCCGAGATCGTGCCGGGCTCGTCGAGCGCGACCCAAACGAGCGCAGCGGCACCGATCAGATCAACTGCATCACTGCCGACGACTCGGGCCAACACGCGGTCCGCGCCGATTCTCCAGAGCACGTCATCGGCCCGGCACCAACGAACCTGGCTGCGCGCGCTGGTGTCGGCGTGGGTCATCACCACGAGAACTCGGGTTCACGCAGACGGGCTACCTCGGGTCGGGCGGGCCCGCTGCGCCGGTAGACGGGAAGGGCCCACAGCAGCAGCATCAGCGGAAAGATGAGCGAACGTTGGCGGGCAAGGATGCCCAGGTTCCCAATGGTGGAAAACGCCAGACCGAACCCGAGCACGGTGACGAGACTGCCGAGCAGATAAGGGCTCTGCATCAGCATCCGGGGTAACGACAGCAGTCGCCGCCAACCGAGCAGAAGGATCGCGAGCAGTACTGCGCTCTCGATCCCGGGCAATGCCGAGGCAAGGCTGTTGATCTCGAAAGGCGACGGTCGAAGGAGAGTCCGTTGAATTGCATACGGCCAGTCGAGTGGGCTGTCGACCGGAACCGGTACGAGTTCGGAACCGCCCCCGGTCGATCGCGTTGATGTCACGAGTTTGATCGCGTCGATCTGTCCTGCTGTCGAGGTTTGCTCTTGATCGGGATTGAGGTACTTCACCGCGACCGTGCCGACGATCGCGACACCGACGACCGCTGTTCCGAGGAGCAGCAGGCCGGCCAACCGGTTGCGGGCTCCACGCCCGGCGCGTCCGGTGAGCATCGCTGCGACGAGCCCGGCCGCTATCCCGGCAGCCCACAACAGCGCGACGTGGGGCCGGACGAATCCGGCTCCGACGATACCCAATGCGAGTGCAGCCAGGGTTCGGCCCCTCCATTGACCGATGACGACGTGCGCACCACCCCACGAGGCAAGACCGAGGCATAGGCACATCCATGCTTCCTTACCGATCGACGACGGCCAGAAGAGCACGCTCGGGCACAGCATGCACAGTGCGGCATACCTGCGCCGGGCCAAACCGGGCACGCCGACAATTGCTGCCTTCACGAACAGGACGAGCCCCCAGAACGCGAGGAACGAGAACATCAGGAATCCGGAGAGCCGGCCGGAACCGAACGGGGTGTAGAGGATTGCTGTCAGATGATCGATGAACGACGTTCCGATCTCCCGTGGGACCAGGGTCAACAGAGAAACCTGGCCCTCGCGGACTTGTCTGGCGAGCAGACTGCCCGCGTCGTGGTAGCTCCCCGCGTCCGACAAGCCCCCGTACGCATCGAACGCGACCCAGTAGCGCACCATCGCCGCGGCAAGCTTGGCACACAGCGAGACCACGGCGATCGCAAGCAACTCGCGCTGGTCGCCGGCAAAGACCCGCCTGAGTGCGACGACGCCGATTCCGAGCAGGAGCGGCCCAACGATGAACGCCCCCCAGATGTCGAACGACAGGTTGAACATGCTCCAACCGGTTGCCAGCACATACATCGCTCCGACACCAACCACGAGCGGCGGCAGCGCCCTCGAGTCGGTGAGAGAACCGGTTATCGCCCGCGCTTCCACCAACCACCTCGTCGTGCCTGCTTCGGGGCGTTGCCGTACTGGTAGTAGTACGCCGTCTTGTCGGTCGATTCACCGACGACGACGAGCAACAGGTGTTTGGGCGCCAAAGAGCGAAGTGTGTCGACGGTTCGAGTCGCTGCCCCGATCGGTGTCTGGTCGAGCCGAACGACCAACACCACGACATCGGCGACGGGAATCAGTTCGAGAACCTCAGCCGTCGCGGTCATCGGTGACGTGTCAACCACGATCGCCTCGGATACCAGCGCCAGTTCCGGTATCGCCCGTGCCGTGATCCGGGCGAGGTCGCCGGGCGGGCC
Organism: Actinomycetes bacterium; assembly: GCA_031413195.1. Classification (GTDB taxonomy): domain Bacteria; phylum Actinomycetota; class Acidimicrobiia; order Acidimicrobiales; family Ilumatobacteraceae; genus WLMZ01. Next base: position 11,443 of record JANOEM010000215.1, on the reverse strand, counting down.
CTTGACCGAGGAAAGGTCAACGATCGCCAAACCGGGCGTCGTCGACCGGGTGAGCAGCGACCTGGCAGACAGGGCGGTCGCTTGCTCGAGTGAGTGGCCGAACTCCGCCGGCGTCGAGCCGAGGATCCGGGTGGACAACGCCGGCCGCCGAAAGTCGGCATTGACGGCGACCGTCTTCTTGCCACTCTCGACGAAGGCGGCCGCAACGTTGGCCGAAACCGAGGTCTTCCCGTCTCCCGGCGTTGGCGACACCACGACCACGACGGGTGCCCGACCCTGCGCCTTTGCATCGCCACCCTCCGCGAACTCGATCACGCTGCGAAGGGATCGATAGGCGTCGGAGAGCGAGTCGTGGCGCGTGCTGACGACGCTCAGACCACGATTGCCTGCTGTGTCACTGAACGGGATCGAGACCTGGGCACGGAGGCCCGCGACCGTCTCGGCCTGGCCCCTGGTCCGAATCCGCTGATCGAGACGGCCGAGCAGGAACGCGACGGCGCATCCGACGCCGAATCCGGCAAGACCGGAGAAAAGACCTCTGGATGTGCGCGACTTCGGCGCCTGCAAGCCTTGATCGACTATCTCAACGGCCTGCGCCTTCTGCAGCGTGTTCAGCTGCAGAAAGCCAGTCTGGTCACTGTTGAGCGAGTCGTACTGCTGGAGAACCGCGACGTACTGGTTCCGGGTTGCATCGAGCTGCGCCGACTTGACGTTGTCGTCGGGGTCGCGAGCGACGTCGGACTCGAGCGATCGGATGGCTTCGACCAGCTTCTCCTGGCGAAGAAGACTCGCAGCGAGACGATCTTCGCGCTGGTTGTCCTGACGTTCGATGATGTACTTCGCAAGTTCGTCCGCAACCGTGTCGGCGATCCTCACCACCAGGGCCGAGTCGGTCCCGCTGGCGGTGATGCTCAGCGCACCCGTCGTCTGATCCAGCGCCGGTGACACAGAGATCAATCCGACGTCCACGTCAAGACTGGCGGCCGCTCGCTTGGGAACCTCACCCGTTGTCGCAAAGAGCTGGATCTGGTTCAAGGCGACCGGATCGCTGTACAGGTTTCCGCTGGTCGACGAGAGCAGCGTCGTATGAGTCGCCTGATAGCTGCGCGTCGCATCCTGGGCCTGTTCGGGCGACGGAACGGCACCGATCGCAACGCCGATCAAGGTGAACAAAAGAATGACCCACCAGTAGCGACGAAGGATCCCGAATCCTGTTTCCTTATCCACGAACCTGCCGACCGTTCAAGGTGCACGAGCCTAGCCAACCGCTCGGTCTCACCGTCCGGCGGTCTGCAACACTGGGCGCGTGTCCTGGAAGTACCTGCTCTCGCCACCGGAGATGAGCCCGATCGAGCGCGAACTGCTGATCGCGGCATTCGACAGCAACTGGATCGCTCCGGCCGGGCCCGATCTCGACGCGTTCGAACGCGAACTCGAGGCTTTCACCGGTGCGGCAGCAGCGGCCGGGCTGAGCAGCGGGACGGCGGCACTGCACCTCGCACTGCAGGTAGCGGGGGTCCGGGCGGGCGACGACGTCTTGATGCCGTCACTCACCTTCGCCGCTTCGGCCTTTGCGGCCTCGTACCTCGGCGCGCGACCCTGCTTCGTCGACGTCGACCACACATGGCAACTCGACGCCGCGCTGCTGGAAGAGGAGATGCTCCGGCGAGCCGCTACGGGAACACTCCCCGCTGCGGTGATCGCTGTCGATCTCTATGGCTCGATCGCAAACCTGGTTGCGATCAGCGAGATCTGCCGCCGCTACGACGTGACGCTGATCGAAGACGCGGCCGAAGCGTTGGGCGCGACACTCGGCGGAACCAGCGCTGGTCGATTCGGCCAGATCGGCGTGCTGTCGTTCAACGGCAACAAGATCGTCACCACCGGAGGTGGCGGCGCAATCCTCAGCGACGACGAAAGGCTCGTCGAGCGCTGTCGCCACCTTGCAACCCAGGCCCGTGTGCCGGCTCCTCATTACGAGCACCACGAGATCGGCTACAACTACCGCCTGGGGAACCTCAACGCAGCGGTCGGGCGTGGCCAGCTACGCACCCTCGCTGAGCGAGTGGCCAGCCGACGTCGGGTTCGAGCGACTTACGAGTCATTGCTGACGCCACTCGCCGGAATCGGATTCCAGCCAACGCCGCCTGATTGCGCACCGAACCACTGGCTGACCACAATCACGATCGATTCGGCAACCTTCGGCGCGACCCCGGCCGAGGCCATCCGCGCCCTCCAGGCAGCATCCGTCGAGGCCAGACCCGGCTTCAAGCCAATGCATCTGCAACCGGTATTCGCTTCGTCACCGATGCTGTCGAACGGCCGATCAGATCGATTGTTCGAGACCTGCGTCAGCTTGCCCAGCGGCGGCACCCTGGGCGAAGCCGACCTGGCAACGATCTGCGATGTCATCTCCGCCGCCCGTCACTGACAACGGCAGGTACTCCTCCGGGCAGAGGGCGTTCGCGCAGAACGCAGCGTTCGGGATCGTCGTTGCCGCTGCGACGGTCATCGCGGCGTGGAGTGCTTCGGGTCTCGACAGCACACAGCTCTGGTGGGTCACGCCGATCAGTGCGCTGATCGGCGCCGGATTCGGTGTGACCATCGGACCGGTGCGGTCCGCCGTACGGACCCCGGGCATCTTGCCGATCGCGATCGCAGGCTCCGCTGCTGCCGTGTACGGATGCGTCCCGGAGACCGACCAGATGGAGGCGATCGGTTCGTTCGTTGCGATCGTCGTGGCGATCGAACTCGTCCGTTGGAAACCGCTTCCGGCCGTTTGGCATGCGGGCTCCGCCGCGCTGATCCTGTGGGGCGGCCTCTTTGGCGCGACGGGCAGGCCGAGCGCGCTGATCGGCACGCTCTTCGCCGCTGTGCCCGTGCCGCTGCTCGGCATGTGGCTGCTGGTTCATCCTCGCCTCGTCGCCGAAGCCGTCGGCGACGGGTGGCGGTGGGTGGTTCTTGCAACCGGGTCCGTCGCTGCCCTCGCGATGGCCCGCACCGGCGGGATCGAACCGGACACCCCGGCGGGTACTGCGACCGCTCTGCGTTGGCTCGTCGTCTGGACCGTCGCGGCGGTCGCCGTGAGCGGCACCGCTGTTTGGATCAGCGCAGGGCGATCTCGCCGTCTCGATCCAGGACCGTGAGCCGGGCGATCTCGCCGGTGAAGGACACCTCGCGACGGCCCGCCGTTGATCGAACGTCGATCGTCACCTGGTCGGCTCGTGTCAATGGCTGCGGCCGCCACACGAAGGCGTACTGATCGGCAGCGACCGAGCCGGTCAATTCGAACCGGAGCGTTCGCGTCGCTCCAGCCGCGATGTCGAGCCGAACCGTTGCCGTGTTCCAGCCCTGCTCGGTACCGCTTGTGACACTGCTCGGTTGGTCGTCAAGGGTGACACCGCGCACGCCGAGCGGGGTATACACGGTCAGCAGAGTGCGATTCGTCCCCTTCGGGAGACCCACGATGTTGCCGATCACGTAGTCGGGGAGCCCGGTCGACGGCGCCGTGTTCTGCAGCGTCACGACGAGCGTTGCCTCGACCTGGCCCGTATCCGAATCGAAGGTGGCTTCGTAAGAGACCGTTCGCTGCAAGAAGCTGTCGATCTTGTTTCCACCGGCGTTGTCGGTCACAATCGCGAGCCCGTCCCGGCCCTGCGGGACAGGGAGCTGGCCCGACATCCCGATCAGGCGGAACAGCTCCTGTTCCTCCGGACGCCTCGCCCAGCCGACGATGTGACCCTCGGTTGCCGCTGGACCGAGCGTGCGGGCGAGTTGCTGCGGTTCCGGCAGATCGGCAGTCAGGAACTGTTGCAGCGTGACCCCGGCGACTGCCTCCAACAGATCGCGGCGAGTGAACTCGTCCAACTTGTACTGATCGAACAGCAAGAACTGTTCGAGGGAGTCCGCGCTGATTTCCTGATCGAATCCTTCGACAGTCACCGGGCCCGCGACCCGCAGCAGCGCGGCCAGCCCAGTCGGATCGATCACGAAAACACCGTCGACTTCGGAGTTTGCGCCACCTGCGTACATCTGTGCGATCACCGCAGCGACGGTGGGGGCGTCAGGGCTCATGGTGACGTTCGACCAGTACTTCGGACGCACACCCTCTTGGGCACCACCCGCTCCGAACGGACCGTAACGCTCGAAGTACTCCGGCAGTGCCTCGAGCACGAGGTCGCTCGGGTCGAGATCACCCGAACCCGGCGGGGTGAGGTCCGCGATCAGTTCAGACGTTCGACCGAAGTCGGATTGGCGAATCCGACCATCGGTCACCGTGATCTCGGCCCAGTTGCCGATCAGCCCGGATTGGCCGCGCGCCTCACCCGGTGAGGTGAACACGACGAGGTAGGTCCTGGTGCCGTCGATGCCGAGGATCGCAGGCCCGTAGCGGGCCGACGCTGCAGTCGCATTCGACTGCACCACAGCCTGGTCGATCTCGGTTCGGCCTTCGACGAGTTGGTCGCGCACCTCGTCGAGCAGCCACGGCGAATCGGCATCAGCGAGGACCTGACGCACGTTCGCCACGGCCACGTCGAGGTCGGCCAACGGCTGCGCGAGCAACGACAGGGCCTGCACGTCGACCGTGCCGTTGATCACCCGCAGTTGATCGATGTCGGCGATGTCCAGCGCGTTTGCGGCGGCGGTCGCTGATTCGGCGGCGCTGGCGACGACTTGCGAAAGCAGTGCCCGATGGTGAGACACGATCGGGATCAATCGGCTCGGCTGGGCCCACAGTGCGTCGACCGAGTCAGTCGCGGCTTTCAGTTCACCTGCCGCAGATCGCAGGCTCGCCGCGGCCGCCTGGGTGTCGCCGGCCCGCAATTGATCGAGCCCGTCGGTCAGGAGTCGACGGCCGGCTTGGAGCTCATCCTTGGCCTGCAGACCACCGGCAGCGAGGCCCCCGACCGCAACGACGACGAACCCGGCACAGCCGACGAGGCCCCACACGACCCGACGCCTGATCGACCGCGGACGTCGGCTGATCGCAACGACGGTGAACGCCACACACGAGATGCCGACGATCAGGGCCGTGCAACCGAAGAACGCGTCGCTGAGGAAGGCACTCACGTCGGCGCGCATCAGTGCGAGGAGCGCAAGACCCGTCGCTGCGCTGCGCAACCAGGGCGCGCTCTGCTTGGCCGTGCCGAGCCCAAGTCCGATTGCCACTGCTGCGAGCGCCACGAGCGTCCACCATGATGGGCCGCTGATGAGGGTCGCAAACCCTGCGAACGTGACGATCGCCCACCATGGGGCCGATGCGCCGGCCCATGCCACGAATCCGCCGAACAACCCGACCACCACGACATCGGCGGTGGTTGAACCGGTCGGCGAGACCTCGGCGAGAGCACAAACGGTGGCGAGCACAACGGCGACGATCGCCGCTACCCCGACGATCGCTCGAGCATCGCGGGTATCGATCACGTTCCGTCGCCGCCCACCCGTCGCCGACCGCGGCTCGCTCATCGGGAGTTCTCCGCAAGCCACGTCTCGAGCATCAGTACGGTCCACAGACGGTAGGTCCAGTCGCGGCTCCCGTCGCGATGCTCACGCCACGTATCGGTCAGGGCTCGTTGGTCCAGCCAGCCCTCACGAACGCATCGTGATGTTGTCAACAGGTCGCCGGCCCAACCGTTCAGCGGCCCGCGAAGCCACGTCCCGAGTGGCGGGTCGAAGCCCATCTTCGGGCGCTGCGCGGTTCCGGCGGGGATCATCGTGTCGACCAGTTGCCGCAGGATCACCTTGCCGACTCCGCCGCTGGTCTTGACATTGAGCGGTTGTCGCCACGACCACGCCAGGACATCGGGGCTCAAGAACGGGACCCGCACCTCCAATGACGCCGCCATGCTCGCCCGATCGACCTTGACCAACATGTCATCGGGCAAGACGACGGCGGTGTCCATCCACATCATCCGTTCGGTCGGCGACAACTGTCCGAGGAGCGACGGTGGAATCGCGGTCATCCGCGGAACATCGTGCGGGATCGCCGTCGCCGGCCAGACACCGGCGAACGCCGACCATGCTCCGATCGGGGCAGTCGGATCGGCCGCCAGCAACGCCGCTGCCTTGCGGGTCTTATCACCGAGGTTGGCGAGTCGCCAACGTTCAGGCACCACTCGTGAGACAGCCGCGTTGACCCGATCGATCGTCGTTGCCGAAGGAGCAGAAAGCACACGGGCGATGCCACGACGCATCGAGTTCGGCATCCAGTCGGTGCGACCCGACAGCGACGCGCCAAGCGCGTGCCGGTTGTAGCCGGCGAACATCTCGTCCCCGCCGTCGCCACCGAGGCAGACGGTGAGCGAGCGACTCGCGGCTCTGCAGAGCAGCAGCGACGGCAACATCGACGGGTCGGCGAACGGCTCGTCCCACGTTGCGCCAAGTGTCGGCACAGCGGCGAGCATGTCGGCGAGCGCAAGTTCAACCGTGGTGTGATCGGTGCCGAGATGGGCGGCCACCCGCTGAGCCACGACGCTCTCGTCGGTCCCATCAGTGACGAACGTGTCGGGCATCTTGATCGTGAAAGTCTTCAGAGCGGTGGCGCCGAGCGCACGCTGAGCGAGCGCTGCGACCAGACAACTGTCGACCCCACCCGACAAGAACGCGCCGAGAGGCACGTCACTCTGCATCCGCTGGGCAACTGCCTTGGCCATCACCGCGTCCAACTCAGCGACGGATCCGGCAACGATCTTTTCGGCAGCGACATGTCCGGACGACGTCACATTCCGAGATCGGGAGCGATTGTCGATTGCTGCCTCGATGTGCGCGCTGAGCGACCACCATTCTCGTTCGACGGACTGGATCCTGCCTTCATGGACCTCTGCCTGGAGCAGGTGACCAGGGCGGAGTTGGCGCACTCCGGCGTAAATGCTCGCCGGCGACGGAACGAAGCCGAACGACAGCATCGACGCAACGGAGGTCTCGTCGACGTTGCGATCGAACCCGTCGAGCGTCGTCAATCCACGGACCTCACTCGCGAACGCGAGCCGCCGCCCGTCATCGAACCACGACAAGGGCTTCTCGCCGAACCGGTCGCGGCCGAGAGTCAAGCGACGATCGCGATGGTCCCAAACTCCGAACGCGAACATTCCTTCGGTGCGGCGCAACGTCTCGTCGATACCCCAGGCATCGAATGCCTCGATCAACGTCTCGGTGTCGCTCGATCCCCTGAAACGGATTCCGCTGAGCTCGAGATCGGCGCGAAGATCACGATGGTTGTAGATCTCGCCGTTGTACGAGATCGTCCACCGTCGGGAACTCCCCGTCATCGGCTGCGCACCGGCCGGCGAGATGTCGATGATCGCGAGCCGGCGGTGCCCGAGCGCGATCCCACACTCGTGATCGACCCACACCCCGCTGCCATCCGGGCCCCGGTGCACGAACGAATCGACAATCCGGCGGGTTTGCTCGACGAGTACCGGTTCACTCATGGCCGCCGCCACCAACTGACCTCCGACACCGCACATGCGGGCGCGACTGTACCTGTCGGCCAAGCGTTGCGGGGGTCCCCCCGATGCAGTCAGCGAGCGTCGATGTCGGCCGACATCCATTCGACCGTCGACCTCAAGCCGGTGACCAGATCCACCGCTGAGATCGTCGGGAACAACTTCGCCAGCCTGGTTCCATCGGCCTGCGAGTGGACGACATCGCCGGCACGCCGGGCGACGTGCTCTACCCGGATCGGCGGGCCATCACGGGCACTGATGACGTCGCCGATCGCTGCGAGCAACTCGTTGAGCGTGGTGCGCGTGCCGAACGCAAGGTTGACCGGCTCGGGATCGGACACACCGCGCGCGATCGCGTCGGTGATCACGGCGGCCACAGTGTCGACATAGGTGAAGTCACGTGACTGTTCGCCATCGCCGTGAACGGTGATCGCATTGCCGGTGAGCGCAGCATCGATGAACGCCGGGATCGCTGCTGCATACGCGTGTCCCGGTCGCTGCAGTGGTCCGTACACGTTGAAGAACCGGAGCGCAAGGGTGGGCAATCCGTAGCTGTGGCCGTAGGCCAGGGTGTACGCCTCGGCGGCGAGCTTGCTCGCCGCGTACGGCGACAGCGGCCGTGTGGCGAGTTGTTCGTGCTTGGGCAACGTTGGAGTCGCCCCGTACACGCTGCTGCTGCTGGCCGTGATGACGTGCACGTTGCCGTGCCGACGTGCGGCTTCGAGCACCTCGATCGTGCCCGAAGCGTTTGCGAGATGGCTCCGAACCGGGTCGTCAACACTTCGCTGAACGCTGGGAATAGCGGCCAGATGCACGACGGCATCGCACCCATCCATCGCTCCATCGAGAGCTTCGCGATCAAGGATGCTGCCGAGCCGGACATCGAGCCGGACATCGAGCCGGAGGCCGGCGAGGTTCGCAGCGGCCCCGGTGGACAGGTCGTCGAGCACGACCAAGTCGCTCACGTCGGCGGACTCTGCAAGCGTTCGGCAGAGGTTGGCCCCGATGAACCCGGCTCCTCCCGTGATCAGAATCCGCATCTGACGATCTAACCAGCGCACCACCGCGACCCGGCGCCAAGCCTGCGATATTCGCCACGATCAATCCCCAAATCCCACCGGCGGTAGCGTCGTCATGTGACGGTGCGGGTGCTGTGGATCATCAAAGGGCTCGGACCGGGCGGCAGCGAACGGCTGCTCGTCGCGGCAGCTGTTGCCCATGATCGAACCCTCGTTCAGCCGCACTGTGCCTACGTCTTGTTAGCGAAGGATCACCTCGTCGGCGAATTGGAAGCGCGTGGGGTACCCACCACATGCCTCGCCCCCGGACATCGGGCGTCATGGCCTTTGCACCTCCGCCAGCTGCTGGCCAGAGGGCGGTTCGACATTGTGCACATCCATGCCCCGGCACCCGGGGTCGTGGCCCGGATCGTGATTCGGACCTTGCCTCGCCGATCACGGCCAAGGATCGTGACGACCGAACACAACGCGGTGAACACGTATCGATTGCCGGTCAGGTTCGCGAATCGGCTGACCTCGCGATGGGACGACGCCACGATCACGGTCAGCGACGAGGCGTTGCACTCCTTGCGCGGAGCCGCCCGCCGCCGGGCGCGATCGTTGCAACACGGCATCGACGTCGCAGCCGTGAGCTCCGAGACTCGATATCGCGCGGCCATTCGGGCCGAGTTCGGCTTACACGACGACGATGTGGTGATCGGCACCGTTGCCAACTTCCGCGATCAGAAGGACTATCCGAACCTTCTCGGAGCCGTTTCGCTGCTGCGCGATCAGGGCGTTCGGTGCCGCTTCGTCGCTGTTGGCCAGGGTCCGCTCGAGTCCCAGATTCGTGACCTCGTCACCGACCTCTGCCTGGACGACATCGTGACGCTGACCGGCTACCGAAGCGATGCGACGGAGGTGATGGCCGCCTTCGACGTGTTCGTCCTTGCATCGAAGTACGAAGGCTTGCCGGTCGCTCTGATGGAAGCACTGGCGCTTGGACTCCCGATCGTGGCGACCGCGGTGGGCGGCGTCGGCGAGGCCCTCACCGACGGCGTCGACGCGATCCTGGTACCGCCGTCGGACCCCGTTTCCCTTGCGGTTGCGTTGGCCGAACTCGTCGTCGATCCCGACCGGCGAGCCTCGCTCGGCACCGCCAGTCGCGCGCTGGCCGAATCATTCGACATGCGCAAGGCAGCGAGCGAGATCGAGGCGATCTACTCGTCGCTCCTTCCCGTCGAAGCGAGGAACACCGACGCCACCGACCCGGCCGCCCCCGACCCGGCTGCCACCGCCCGGCTTCACTCGAACCGGCTTCGCTCGACTCGGCTGAACGGGTTGACGATCCGCGAAGCAAGCATCGACGACCGCTCAGCGATGATCGAGATGATGCGTGGTCCGCTGCAGTGGGGTGACGACGACCGAAACGCCCGATTCTTCTCGTGGAAGCACGACCAGAACCCTTTCGGACCTTCACCGACATGGATCGCGCTGGACGGCGATCAGGTGGTTGCTGTGCGGACCTTCATGCGCTGGCAATTCCGGCGCGGCGAGACCATCATCGACACGGTTCGGGCGGTCGACACGGTGACCGATCCGGCCCACCAGGGCAGAGGCCTTTTTCGCGAGTTGACGATGGTCGGGGTTCATGCGCTGACCGACGCAGGGGTGTCGTGGGTGTTCAACACGCCGAACGATCAGAGCCGGCCCGGGTACCTGTCGATGGGCTGGCGCGAGGTCGGACAACTCCCGACCGCTGTCATCCCTCTTTGGAGCCACGCTCCGACCATCGCCCGCTCGCGCGTCCCGGCCGATCGCTGGAGTGACGACCTTGATGTCGGTGTGACCGCCGCTGACTGGCTCGATCGCGGAGGCTTCGAGCGCTGGTCCGCACGCCCGCGAGCTGTCGCCCCGAGAGCCCTGGTGACTCCGCTGTCCGAATCGTTTCTCCGCTGGCGCTACGGAACCGATCTGTTGCCGTATCGCGTCGTGGAATGCGGCGATGCCGCAGCGGTGATCCGGGCCCGCCGCCGTGGCCCGAGCAGAGAGTTGGTCGTCGCGCTCACCCTCGGCGATTCGCGCCGCGCCAACGCGCTGGTTCGGCGCACGCTGCGCGAGGCCCGCTGCGACCATGCGCTACGACTCGGCCAAGCAAACCCGCTGCGCGGATCCGTGCCGATGGCTGGGGCCGGTCCCGGACTCACCTGGCGTTCGCTGCACGACGTCGGTGAACCTCCTCTGTCCAACTGGCAACTCTCTCTGGGCGACATCGAACTGTTCTGACCACCGGGGACCACCGGGGATCAACGTCTTGAGCGGCTACCTTGGTCGACGACATGGAACCGGTTGCGATCACCGACGCCGACGACGAGCGCGTCGCTGACTACATCGGCCTTCGGGATCCGCATCACCGCCGGCGGTTGGAGGGGAACGAGTTCTTCATCGCCGAAGGGCTGAACGTCATCCAACGTCTGTTGGCCTCGGACTACTCGGTCCGCTCGGTCCTGCTCACGCCATCGCGCTTCGAGCGACTCGAGCCACACCTGAGGACCGTGTCGTGCCCGGTGTACGTCGCCGATCGGGAGGTGCTCGCTCGCGTCGCCGGGTTCGATCTGCATCGGGGTGCGGTTGCGTCAGCCAACCGCAGCACCCTGTACACGCTGGACGATGTCCTGCAGACGAGTCGAACGATCGCCGTGCTCGAAGCACTGAACGACGCCGAGAACCTCGGCGCGATCGCAAGGTCGGCTCGCGCGCTCGGGTGCATCGTTTCGATATGAAAGCGCTTTCATATTCTGAAAAGCGCTTAATCCCATCGCGGTGATCGCGGCTTCAGTGCCTCCGGTGACGACAATATCGGCGTCGTCGTACTGAATAATCTTCATCGCGTCGCCCATCGCGTTGGTGGCGCTGGCGCAAGCCGTCGCCACCGTGTAGTTTGGGCCGCGCAGTCCGTAGCGAATCGACAGATTGCCGCCGGCTGCGTTGAGCATCAGC
>JANOEM010000214.1:0-14433 GCA_031413195.1 Actinomycetes bacterium | reverse complement strand
CCCGACAAAGTGATCAACTTGCATCCTGCCCTTCCCGGCGAGTTCCCCGGAACCCACGCGATCGAACGCGCGCTCGAAGCGTCGCAGCGCCTCGGTATCAGGCGGACAGGCGTCATGGTTCACCGCGTCCCCGACGAGGGGATGGACGATGGCCCGGTTGTCGCAACCGTTGAAGTAGCGATTCGGGGAGACGACACGATCGAGTCGCTCGCGGAGCGTGTTCACGCGGCCGAGCACGAACTGCTGGTGACCGCCGTGAGGCTGCTCCTCGATCAGCCGCTCGCTTGACGGCGTCCGTGTGACGCGGCAAGGTCGGCCAGGGCCCGTGTGACGTTCCAGTTGCGCATCGTTGCCTGCACCCCGAGCTTGTTCCAAATCGCCGGCGTGAGGGTGGTGCTGCCGGCCCCACGTGCAAAGGAGATGTAGACCTCGCTGCCTGCGACGACGACCTCGTCGTCGCAGAGATCTGCTGCGGCGAGGAAGCGCTGCTTCGCGTCGGCTGTCGGCGTAGATGTCAAGAACGCGACGTGCAGCCTGGCCGGATCGACGTTGTCGGCCGCCAGGAACGGATTTGTGACGACGACCCGGGCGAGTTCGGCAGCGCTGCGGACGACGACCGTGACCGCAAGTCCGATCGGCGCGAGTACGGCATCCTCGACATGCTTCGCAACCGCTACGTCATCCAACTCGGACCCGAACACCACGTTGCCGGTCTGGATGTAGGTGACGGCATCCTCGTAACCGGCAGTGAGGAACCCGGTTCGGAGGCGATCCATCGTGATCCGGTTCGCCTTGCCGACGTTGACCGCGCGGAGCAACGCAACATACGCGGTCATCGAGGCTCCGGTCGCGCACCCATCGGCTCGATCCTTGCACGTCTCACCGAAAACGAACGGTCCCCGGGCCGGCACTTCGCCGGACCGGGGACTCCCGCCATTCGTTCCCTTCAGGTGTTCGATCAGGTGATCGACTCAGGTGTTCACGTCAGTCGACGTATGCGACCACACCCATCTCGGCCATGTCGACGCCGGCAATCTCTTCTTCCTCGCTGACCCGGATGCCGCCCTTGGTCAGGCCGTTCTGGATCTTGAAGAAGGCAAACGCAATACCGAGGATCACGGTCCAGATCACGACGACTCCGAGCACCTGAGCGCCGAGTTGTCCGAACTCGCCCTTGATCACACCTTCGACACCCGTGACGCTGGAACCGTTCCAGCCGCCGCCGTATTTGCCGTTGGCGAAGATGCCGACACACAGCACACCGAAGGTGCCGCCGATGCCGTGAACCGCAATGGCGCCCACCGGATCGTCGATGCCCTTGCGCTCGATGAACAGCGCAGCTTCGATCACGAGGATCGCTGCCAGCATGCCGATCAGTGCCGCTGCCCAAGGGGCCACGAACGCACACGGTGCAGTGATTGCCACGAGGCCGGCAAGCATGCCGTTGACCATCATGCCCGGGTCGGGCTTTCCTGTCTTGGCCATCATGTAGTACATCGCCACTGTCGCGCCGACAGCGCCCGCGATCGCCGTGTTGGCGGCGACGGTCGAGAACTGCACGTCGGTGACCGCAAAGGTCGATGCTGCGTTGAATCCGAACCAGCCGAACAGCAGGATGAAGCAGCCGAGTTGAGCCATTGGGATGTTGTGGCCGGGGATAGTCTTCGGCTTGCCGTCGGCGCCGTACTTGCCGATCCGGGGTCCGAGCACGATTGCTCCCGCAAGCGCTGCCACGCCGCCGACGGCGTGAACGACACCGGAACCGGCGAAGTCGACGTATCCGGCACCGAGGCTCAACGTCTCCCAAGACTTCGCCAACCATCCGCCACCCCAGGTCCAGGCGGCGAACAGCGGGTAGTAGAACGCACCGCAGAACAGGCCCCAGATCGCGAAGCTCTTCCACTTCCAACGCTCGGCCATCGATCCGGTCGGGATGGTCGCCACGGTGTCCATGAAGGCCACCATGTACAGGAAGAAGCCGAGCAAGGCGGGCGACGCAGCGTCACCGAGATGGTTGTAGCTCCAGTAGAGCAGGCCCGTGAACTCGCCGCCGATGGCCGGCAGACCGTCGCCGTTCATCGGCGTGGTCAGACCGAACGCCGAGTAGCTGAAGCCGGCGAAGGCCAGCGGGAAGCCGATGAACATGAAGCCGACGAAGCCGAGCCCGAAGATCGCGAAGTTCGAGCTCATCACGTGGGCTGCGTTCTTCTTCTGCGTGAATCCGGTCTCGACGAGCGCGAAGCCAGCCTGCATGAAGATCACCAGCACGGCGCCGAGGACAACCCACAACAGGTTGGTTGCTGCTGCGAGGGAAGCAACCGGATCCTCTTCGGCAGCGAACGCCGTCCCTCCGATGGCCAGTGTCATGAAGCCGGCACCAAAGGCACCGCCGACTGTGTACTTGAGTGCTCTGCGCACCATGGTCCTCCCAAGATAATTGCCGCACGGGGCGTACGGGCAGTGACTGTCGACGGCGCTGGCGTCAGCCGCGATGACTGTACGGAAGCCAGGTTTCCCACCTGTCGCCGTTCTGTTTCGGCAGTGTGGCGATCGTGTGCGTCACTGGCTCTGACGACCGCGCAGAAACGTGACGTTGCCGAAACAGAACGGCGACCTACCCGATACAGGAGGTCTCTAGGGTGCGACAGGCAATGGCACGCTCGGAGATCGTCGTGGTTCACGCCCGCAACGGCGACGGCAGCATCGTCGCGAACCGACTCGCGTTCTCGCCGTTCGAGATCACCGCACTGCCGATCGGGCGCACGATGATCGATTCGTTGGTCGAGCGGCAACCGGCAGTCATCGTCGTCGACCACGACTCCGGCGAGTTCGATCTGACCCGTGTCTGCCACGATCTCAGCACCTCGATCGAGAGCCCGATCATCGTGGTCTCCGGCAACGACGGTGATCCTGACGAGCCGGCGATCCGGGCCCTCGATGCCGGCGCTGGAGTGGTGTTGACCCACGACACCTCGACTCCGTTGGTCGTCGCGCACATTCGTGTCGCGCTCAGGGCTCGGCCATTTGCACCGCCGATTCGGGCCGAGATCGAGATCGGCGACGTCGTCGTCGATCTCAATGCCCACGCGACGTTCATCGCCGGCGAAGTCGTCAAGTGTCCGCCGCGGCAGTTCCTGCTGCTCGCAACGCTCGCCCGCCACCCGAACATCGTTCTCGACCACGACGCGTTGATGACGAGCGTGTGGGGCGAACAGACCGACGCAGTGGATCCTCGTCGACTTCGTATCGCCGTCAGCCTGTTACGCAGCGTGCTCGGTACCGGGCCGAGAAGACCGCGCATCGAGACGGTGTCGCACGTTGGATACCGCCTTGTCGTCGATCCGTTGATCAGCGTCTGAAGAAGCCCTTGCGGACACGCTCACCGGCAAGGGCCCGCCGAACCCGGTCCATCGTTGCCTCGTCCAGCTTGCGACCGAGCCTGTCGGTGACCGTGAACCGATCAGCGATCCGACCGTTGTCGGACGCAATGCGTGCCGTGTGGACAGCGACTCCCGCGGCGGCGAAGGCGGATGCAACGGCTTGCAAGGCGCCGACCTGGTCGGGTCCCGTGACGGCGCACGCCGTGTTCCAGGGCAGTGATCCGTTGTCGAACGTCAAGGTCAGCTCTGGCATCGCAGTACGGGGCAAGGCGTGTTTCAGGGCCCTCTCCATGTCGAGTGCCAACGTCCGGGCGCTCGGCCGGTTCTCACTACGAACGGTGAACGTGTCCAACACCGCGCCATCGGGCCATGTCGCGATCGAGGCGCCACGCACGTCGAGCCCTGAATCTGCCATCGCCCCGGTCAGGTGCGCCAGCAGGCCTGCCATATCTCGACACGCAACGTCGATCTTCCACAGGTCGGGCTCTGGATCGGGGCTGACCGCAACCCGAACGACACCCGATCGAGGCAGCGGCTCGACGAGTTGGGCCTGGCGGGCCAGTTCGGCCGGTTCGTGGCTCAACAGGTAGCTGGTCGAGGCATGCCGCAACCGGTCAACGGTGGCGGGTTCGTCTGCGAGTCGTTGCGCAGCCTGGAGTCGAGCACCTGCAAGGTTGTTGGCATCGCTTCCGGTGATCTCGGGGTGATCGATCGCATCCCGCACAAGTGCGTACCGTTCGTCCAAGGCCTCGCGTTGCCAGCGCGGCAGCCCGCCGATCGCAATCGCCAGCGTGTAGGCCTGGCGGGCATGGGCGGGACTTGCGAGGTGAGTGGCCATTTGCAGAACCTCGTGCTCGTCGAACGCGTTCGGATCACCCGACCCTGCCCGGAGCAGATGGGCATCGGCGACGACCCCTGAGATTCGGATCGCCTCGTTGGCCCGACCGAGGCGCACAGCAAGATCGATGGCACAGCGTCGGCTGCCCGAATCCTCGCAGACGTCGGCTGCAAGAGCGGCGAGGACGAGATCGTCGTCATGGACCAGACCGTCGGTCGGCAGGTCGTGGAGCGCGTCCACGACCTGGAACCGCAAGGCACCGAGGGGATCGAGATCTCGAACGTCGGCGCGACGCCGATTCATCGCCGTTGCGATCTCGGGCAAGGCCCGCTCGAGGACTCCGGTGACGTCCAAGAATCGCCACGCACGAGTGTCCGCCGTTCGCAACAAGTTGATGAACCCCGGCGTGTCCCGAGGGTCCCAGACCAGAGGTGCGTTGCGGTGGGTGCCGAACCAGTCGAACAGCTCCGGGCTCGGGCGGGCATCACCCAACAACGACGCCACCCGCAGCGCGAGCGACACCGTGTGGGCGACGGGCGGCACACCGCGAAGATGCACTTCGTCGCCGATGACGTCGAGCCAACCCTCGGCGGGCTCTTGCGTCGGAGCGGGCGCGTCTGCAAGACGGCGTTTGTCGGTGCTCCCGATTCGCTGGCGCAGCAGTGGCGGCGTGATCAGAGTTGTCACCAATACGACGACCAGGAGTGCGCCATAGAGGTCCTTGTCGAGAACGCCGTTGACGAGGCCAATGCTGGCGAAGATCAAGCCGACTTCACCACGAGGAACCATGCCGATGCCGATCAACAACTTGTCGACCCGTGTGCCGGTAGCACCCCAAGCGGCCGCCAACTTGCCTGCGATCCCGACAACCGTCAACAACGCCGCGAGTCCGAGGACGCTGGGCTTGGTCATCGCCCCGATGTCGGCGTTGACACCGATCTGGACAAAGAAGACCGGAATGAAGATGTTGGCGACTGCACCGAAGTCGTGTGCGATCCGCTCATGTTGGTCGCTTCTTCCGAGCGATATCCCCGCCATGAAGGCGCCGATGATGAAGGCCAGCTTGGCGACGTCAGCAAGTTCCGCGAACGCCAGCATCAGCGCGAAGGCGGCGACGACCACCGTGGAACCGGAACTTGCGTAGCGATTGATCACGTTGAGCAGCTTCGGCACGACGAGGATGCCGATCAAGCCGGTGAGCAGCAGGAATCCGATCGCCAGACCCAGTGTCCCGGCCACCGTGGCGACTCCGACGCTGCCACCGGTGACGACCTTGACCACCACCGTCAGGATCACCAATCCGAGGACATCGTCGGCAACGGCGGCGCCCACCACGATCCTCGCCTCGGTCGTCGCCAACGCACGCAGATCGCCGAACACCCGGGCCGTGATGCCAACACTGGTCGCAGTGAGCGCTGCTCCGAGGAAGATCGCGGTCTTCACTCCTTCACCCATCACGACACCGACGATCGCTCCGCCGCCGAAGGGCAGGATCACACCGATCACCGCGACCATCATCGATACCTTGCCGACCTTGCCCAGCTCCCCCAGGTCCATTTCCATCCCAACCTGGACCAGCAACAACAAGACCCCGATCTCGGCGATCATCGCAAGCGACACGCCGCGATCGCCGGCCGGGGCGAGCGCGTTGAGGACCGAAGGACCAAGGATGATCCCTGCGGTGATCTCGCCGAGCACGGCGGGCATCTTGAAACGCTCGGCGATCTCAGCACCGACCTTGGCTGCCACCAGAACGAGCAAGAGGTCGAGGAGGAGGCGGGCGAGATCCAGCCCTTCAATTACGGCAAGCACGGTCAGATGCGGGTGTCCCGCGCTGGTCGCGTCGAAGCTGGCAATGAGAACATCGGTGCGACCCTAAGGACGCGACGTTTCACAACGGTTCACTCTCTGTGAACGGCGTGTGAACCAGCGACCAGTCTGAACGGGGGTCGGGCCCGCGACTAGGTTTGCGATTTCGAACACTGGAGCGCCGGGAAGTCTGTTCGGCGGAATCGAGAAGGCTCTGCATGATCCGTGTCCCGCGTCGCCCCCAGAACGCCGAGAGCACCCAGACGCCATTCGTGCGCATGCTTTCTCCGCTGCGCGACTTCCTTGCGACAGAGGCCGCTGGCGCGATCCTGATCGCGGTCGGCGCAATCATGGCGCTGATCTGGGCTAACTCTCCCTGGTCGGCGTCATACAACGACCTCTGGTCAAGTCACGCCTCGATCACCGTTGCCGGGCATTCGCTCGACCTGAGTCTGCGCCACTGGGTCAACGACGGTCTGATGACCATCTTCTTCCTGGTCGTCGGCCTGGAGATCAAGCGCGAAGTCACCGACGGCCACCTGTCTTCGCGTCGGGCGGCCTTGCTTCCCGGCGCAGCAGCCCTCGGAGGCATGGTTGTCCCGGCGTTGGTCTACTTGGCGATCGCCGGGTCGACAGCGCCCAGGGGATGGGCCATTCCGATGGCGACCGACATCGCACTTGCGGTGGGCATCCTGGCTGTCGCCGGCAAGCGACTTCCCGGCTCGCTGCGCGCGTTCCTGCTCGGCCTTGCGATCGTCGACGACATCGGCGCGATCGTGATCATCGCAGCGGTCTACTCCACCGGGGTGATGTGGGGCTGGCTCACCGCAGGCTGCGTCGGGGTCGGTGTGGTGGTACTCGTCCGTCAACTCGGCATCCACTCGATCTGGGTCTACGTCATCCTTGGTTCCTTCGTCTGGCTCAGCCTGTACGAAGGAGGCATCCACCCAACTCTCGCAGGAGTCGCGATGGGCCTCCTTGCCCCATCGACCCCCCGCTACCAGGCCAAGTACATCGACGTCGGCGAACTCACCGATCTCTCCAGCGCCGACGCCGCCCGAATGACCAGCGACCTCGCCAAGGGATCGGTGTCGGTTGTCGAATGGCTGCAGCACATCTTGCATCCGTGGACCAGCTACCTCATCGTCCCAGTGTTCGCTCTCGCAAACAGTGGGATCGAGATCTCCTCGAACGGCTTGCGCGACGCGGCCCGCTCGCCGATCACCTGGGGCATCCTGTTCGGCTTGCTGCTCGGCAAACCGATCGGCGTCGTGATCACGACGCGCCTGGCCATCCGCGCAGGAATCGCCGATGCCCCCGAGTCCGCCACGCCGCGCCAGATCGTCGGCATCGGCGCTGCTGCCGGGATCGGATTCACCGTGGCCCTGTTCATCACCGAACTGGCATTCACCGACCCCGTTCAGCAGTCGAATGCGAAGCTTGCGATCCTGCTGTCATCCGTCCTGGCCGCGCTCCTGTCCATTCTCCTGCTGGTGCATGCCAACGTCAGGAAAGGCCCAGTCGACAACGATTGACTTCGCCAGTGCTGTCGCATCGGTCAACCGCTTCCGAGCAGTCCATTGTCGGAGATGTCCGCGCAGCCAGGTCGGTTGTGGTCGAAGTAGTCGTCACGCCCCGGGTCCAAAGTGAGGTTCGCAAAGTCCCTCGGCAAAGGGCCGTCGTACAGGACATCGCGCGGATCGTCCGACACGTGTCCACCGAGCTTGAAATGCGGCGCACACGATGGAACCGCACCGAGAGCGTGCGTCAGTTCGTGTGCCGTCAGATAGGTCATCGAAAACGGGAACCGCGACGTCGAGGCTGGGTAGATGTTGCAATTCTTCATCGCGATGAGCACGATCGACGAGGTCCAACCGCAGGCGGCTTGAGCAATGGCGCCCTCGAAGACGATGTACAGCTTTCGACCGGCAGCGCCTGGCACCGCCGCCTGAACGGCTTCGATCAGCTTCGGTTCGGCCGCAGTCGCGTCGCCGAGGGCCGACGTGCCGAGCGGGATCACAACGGTGGGGACCGAGACGGATGCGCCTACCCGTGCGAACACCGGGTGCACTCCTCCGGTTTGGCCGTCGTACCAGGCCTGGACGATGCCGACCTCGTGTGCGATCGCGTCAGCCCGACCGGTGACCGGGGCCGCGTCGGACGGCACCACATAGACGGCTTGGAACTCCGTCACCACCGGGACCGGCATTGGGTCCGGGTCCGGATCGGCCCCTGTACTCGGGAACCAGCCGACGACATCGACGATCAGATCGGCACCGACATTCGCGAAGAACGCGACACCACCACCGACCCCAACCTTCGCGATCACCTCATTAGCCACAGTCGAACCAACCGCCATGTTCAAACTCGACGCCAACGGCACAGAACTCCCAGCCGGGAACACCGTCACGAAACCCTCACCAACCCCACCAGTCACCGTCACGTTCAACACCACCGCACCAACACCCGACTCCGGCACACCCCCACGACCCGTCACCTTCAAAACCCGCGACACCCCGGACTGCAACGCACCACCACCAGCCCCAACCCCATCGACCGTCTTCTGACCAAACCGCGTATCCATCAACCGCGCCGGCAACAAACTGCTGAACCCACCCGCGCCGAACACGGCTGTCTCAGCGAGGCCGACAGGAAACATGGTGCAAAACAGAATCAAGCAGGCCAGGACCTTGCGCACGACGACAATTCAAGCACACGACCGACGGACCGCGGACCAGGCGAGAGCCGGTGGGAGCCGGTGGGAGCCGGTGGGAGCCGTCCGTATTCGCGGCCTCGTTCCGGTGATCTACGATCGGCTCATGAGCCGTCAACCGAACGCTTTTTCTCGCGGGTCCCTCGTAGCCATTGGATTGGTCGGTGTGCTTGCCCTCGCGGCCTGCAGCAGTGACGAGCCGTCGTCGACAGCCTCGACCACGACCACGTCGGTCGCGGGTCAAACTGCTTCGACGACCACGACCTCGGCAGCAGTTGTTGCTGCCACGACTACCACTGCTGCCGCCGACTCTGCAGCCACCTCGACGACAGCTACGACAGGTTCGACCGGCGGACGAGTCGTACAGAAACCGGACGACAACGTACGCAACGGCGATTCCGGCCCAGGAGTCGAAGAGATCCAGAGGGCACTCAAGGCCGCCGGGTACGACATCGGTGTCGACGGCAAGTTTGGTCCTGTCACCGAGAAGGCCGTCAAGGACTTCCAGGGCAAGAACGGGCTCACCCAAGACGGCGTCGTCGGGCCGGTCACCTGGGCAAAGATGCAGGCCGGCGGGCAGGCTGCGGCCACGTCGACCACCGTCTGATCGCGGTGTGATCGCAGCGGGCACTCGCCCCCGCTAGATTAGAACGTGTGTTCGGTATGACTCCGACGCATCTCCTGACTCCTCCGAGGACCTTCAACCGATGTCGACCGACTACACGGCAGCCCAGATTCAGACCCTGACCGGACTCGGCCATGTCCGTCTCCGCCCGGAGATGTACCTCGGAGCAACCGACATCGCCGCGCTGCACCATCTCATCTGGGAGCTCGTCGACAATGCGGTTGACGAGATCATGGCTGGCCATGGCGACCGCGTGATCGTCACGCTCAATAGCGACGGCTCGGTTGCCGTCCAGGACTTCGGTCGAGGTATCCCCGTCGACGCGATGAAGGACGGCCCGCACAAGGGTCGATCCGCGCTCGATGTCGTGCTCACCGAGACCAACGCCGGAGGCAAGTTCGGTGATGGCGGATACAAGGTCTCGGGCGGCCTGCACGGGGTCGGGGCATCCGTAGTGACGGCAATGTCGATGCGGGTAGACGCCGAGGTATGGCGCGACGGATCACGCCACACCCAGACTTACAGAGCCAAGGCAAACGCCAAAGGTCTCGAACTCGGCGTGCCCGATGGCCCGGTCAAGATCGCCGGCAGGGCACCGAAGGGCGCCGGCACCAAACCGCAGACCGGCACCATCATCACGTTCTGGCCCGACATCACCCTCTTCCACGACGAGCACGGTGCGGTCCTCGACGGGCAACGTTGGTCGACCCGCATCATCGCCGATCGGTTTCGCCACAAGAGCTTCATCCACCCAGGGGTGTCGTTCATCATGCGCGATCGTCGCACCGGCAAGGAAACCGAGCAGGTGTGGTTCTCGTCCGGTGGGGTCGCCGACCTGGTGGCCGAACTGGTCACCGATCGCACCGTGATCTCACCCGTGCTGTCATTCCATGGCGAGGTTCGCGGCACCAGTGTTGCGATGTCCATCGTGTGGGCCGACGGCGACCGGGACACGTGCTTCGGTTACGCCAACGGCGTTGCCAATCCGGATGGCGGCACGCATCTCGACGGCACGCGCCGAGCCGTCACGGAAGCCGTCCAGAAATACATCGCCGATCGCGGACTGCTCAAGGACAAGGAGTCCGCACCGACCACACGCGACATCTTCGAAGGAGCGGTGGCGGTCGTGTCGGTCATGACCCCGTCGCCGCAGTTCGCCGGAAATGCGAAGTCGAAGCTGATGACCACCGAGGTCGCAGCGCATGTGCGCAGCATCATCCTTCCCCAGCTCGCCGCCTGGCTCGAGGAGAACCCGGTCGACGCGAAACGCGTCGCGGACGCTGCGGTCGCCACGATGCGGATTCGCACCAAATCGACCGCCGACAAGGACGCGGCCAAAGCGCTCTTGGCCCGCGCATCGAGCGCACGGCCCAATGGGCTTCCGGCGAAGCTGCGCGACTGCACCCGCAAGGGCCCCAAGGGCAGGCCGACCGAACTGCTGATCGTCGAAGGCGACTCTGCGGGTGGCACGACTCTCGAGGCTCGCGACCCGTCGATCCAAGCAGTACTGCCGATCAAGGGCAAGCCGGCGAACAGCATCCGCACCACCCTCGACAAGCTGGTCAAGGACGGCTCGATCGCAGATCTGGTGCTCTCCCTCGGTGCCGGTATCGGCAATGACTTCGACATCGACAAGATGCGTTACGACCGAATCCTCGCCGTCGCTGATGCCGACGTCGACGGCCAGCACATCCGTGGCTTGCTCACGATCTTCTTCCACCGATGGATGCCTGGGGTGCTCGAATCCGGCCGGTTCTTCGTCGCCCAGCCACCGCTGTATTCCACGGTCGTGCGCGGCGAACGCATCTACCTCGCCGACGACCGGGCCAAGAACGCCTTCATCGACAAGAACCCGAACCACAAGGCGCCGTTCGGGCGGCTCAAGGGGCTCGGCGAGATGGACGCGCACGAACTGAAGACGGCAATCGATCCTCGGCTCCGGCGGGTCACCCAGATCGTTGTCAACGAGCCCGCCCGTCTCGACTCGATGACCCGCTTGTTGTTCGGGCCAAAGGTCGAGCCCCGGCTCGATTGGTTCCTCGCACGGTCCGGGCAAACGCTCGACATCGGCGACAACGCGTCGGCGGGGACCAGCTCAGGCGACGCCGCGTGACCCGGCCCGGAAAACCCAAAGCGGTGATCGCCGACGATTCGCCGTATGTCGAACAGATCGAGTTCGCCGAAGCGGCCGACGCGCTCGAGACCGACCACTTCGACTACAGCGTCGAGGTGATCGAGGGTCGATCCATCCCCGCCTCGGCTGACGGCCTGAAGACCGTGCATCGCCGGATCCTGTGGGATATGCACGATCAGGGCTACGCCTCGACCCGTGCGTTCGTGAAGTCGGCCCGACCAGTGGGCGACACGATGGCGCGCTTCCATCCCCATGGCGACACCTCGATCTACGACGCGCTGGCCCGGATGGCTCAGCCATTCTCGCTGCGTGCTCCCCTGCTCGACTTCCACGGCAATTACGGATCGCCGGACTTCGGCCCCGCTGCGAGTCGCTACACCGAGACTCGCCTCGGTCCGTTGGCAGAGCTCCTCCTCAACGGCGTCGAGGACGGCACCGTCGAGATGCGCGACAACTACGACAACACCGAACGCGAACCGGTCGTGCTCCCTGCGGAGTTCCCGAACACGCTCATCAACGGTTCGTTCGGTGTCGCCGTCGGGCTCACGTCGCACCTGCCGACCCATCATCCAGGCGAAGTCATCGCAGCGACGCAGCACCTGCTTGCTCATCCGAAAGCGACCGTCGCTGAACTGATGACGTTCGTCCAGGGTCCCGATTATCCCGGTCCGTCGCAGGTGATCAACGGCCACGAACTCGCCGAGATCTACGCCAGGGGCAGCGGGACGATCCGAGTTCGCGGGCTCTGGGAGATCGAAGACGGCCCACGTGGTTCCCAGGCCATCGTGGTCACTTCCCTTCCCCACAACGGATCAGGTCTCGCGTCGATCACCAAGTTCTGCACCAACGTCGACGATGCTGTCAGCGCAGGCGAGCTTCCCGGGGTGATCGACTGCAACGACGAGTCGGCAGGCGGCTCAACTCGGATCTTCGTCAGGGTCGCGCCGAACGTCGATCCTCATCAGATCGCGGCCGCTCTCTTGCGATGTACCGACCTCCAGGTGTCGAACACGGTCAAGATGCACTTCCTCGACGAGACCGGCCGGGTCCGCCTGTACAACCTGCTCACGTTGATCCAGGCCTGGATCGATCACCGCATCCGAGTCATCACCGGCCGCAGCGTCCGCCGGCTCGAATTGATCGGCGTACGTCTCGATCGACTCGACGGGTACGCGCTGGTGCTGCTCGATATCGATCGCGCAATCGCGATAATCCGTACCTCGAAGAACCGGTCCACGGCGCTGCTCAACCTGGTCGAGGCGTTCGGCATCACCGAGTTCCAAGCAGACTCGGTGCTCGACCTCAGCCTCGGCCGGCTCACCGAAGACGCGCGGATCGAGTTCGCCAAGGAAGCCACCACCCTGCGGGCCGAGCAGACGAAATTGAACAAGCTGATCGCATCTCCTGCCGCGCTGCGCCGCCAGGTTTCCGCGGAGCTGGCCGAAGCGAGCAAGACCTTCGATGGAATCGAGCGCCAGACCGAGATCACCTCGATGACGACCGCGATGCCATCGATCGTCGTCATCGACGCCCCGATCGAAGTAGTCCTGACCACATCGGGATACGTCCAGGCGTTCAAGGATCTGAGCAAACCGCGAGAGGTCAAGGGCCACACCGTGTTGCAGCGGGTGTCGATGTCCACGGCCTCGACCCTTGCGGTGCTGACCGATGCCGGCCAACTCCATCGCGTGCTCGGCAACGTGATCCCCGGCGACAAGGCCACTGCTTTGCAGAACGTGGTGCAACTGGCACCATCGGAACGAGTGCTGCTCTTGCTCTGTCCTCCCGAGCCGATGGACGACCTCTTCCTCGCGACGTCATTCGGCACGATCAAGCGAATCGGCGGCTCCGACTTGGCCGGCGGGGACCGCCGAGGCGGCATCTCGATCATCAAGCTCGAAGACGACGAACGGGTGGCTGCGGCGTTTCCTTCGCCGCCCCCCGGCGTGCCCGTCGCGCTCGTCACCGCCAAGGGCCAGATCATCCGATTCATCCCCGACGACGTTCGCACGATGGGCCGCACAGCAGCCGGAGTGCGGGGCATCAAGTTGGCCGACGGGGATCGCGTCGTCGCCGCAACGACTGCTCCCGAAGGAGTCGAGCTGACGGTCTTCCACGACCGCGGTTCCGCCAAACGTGTCGCCGCCGACTCGATCTTCGTGCAGGGTAGGGCCGGCAAGGGTGTCCGGCTCACCGTTGTCGGTGGTCGGCACGGCGAGGTCGTCGCTGTCTCGAACAGCATGATGACCGAGGTCATCGGCAGCTCCGCCGATGGAGAACTGCTGACCGTGACCCGCAGCTCGATCGCGTTGCTGAGCCGGGAAGCCGCTCCCGCGAAGATCCGTGCCTTCGACGGCGTGCTCGCCACGCTGCTCAACGACCCCACGACATGGCCACCTGCGCCGATCGCCGGGTCCGGCTCGGCCGTATCGGCCGGCGCCCAACCTCGGCTCCCCCTCGACCCTGATTGAATCGCGCAGAGAAAGGCAGGACCAGATGACCAGCTACGAACTTGCTGAAGTTGAACCAGCATGGGCCGAGTTCCAACGACGCGGCGTCCAGAACGAAGACTGGCCGGCGTGGTCGAAGATGTTCACCGACGATGCCCGCTACGAAGAACACAACCTTGGTGTGTTCGAAGGGCAGGCCGCGATCGAGAACTTCATCGTGCCCACGATGAAGGAGTACCCGTCGATGACGCTCTGGATCGAATGGGCCGCGATCGACGGGGACCGGGTCGCTTTCTACATCTGGAACAACCTGCCCGATCCAACCGGCACCGGACGACGCTTCGGCTTCCCGAACACGACGTTCCTGCAGTACGGCGGCAACGGCAAGTTCTGCTTCGAGGCGGACTACTACAACCCCGCCGATGCCGAACGCGTCTTCGGTGACTGGCTGACAGCGGGCGGCCGCAAACACACACCCCAGGAC